>JAKAGN010000501.1 GCA_021815525.1 Deltaproteobacteria bacterium | reverse complement strand
TTTTATTCATAAAAGGTTTCCCCGCCCCCTCCCCCCGCGAATCCTTTCCTATTTCCCGGGAGGTCCATGGACGCAGCCGACACCATCGAGGTTCGCACCTCCCGCCTCATCGCCGCCGACGGGCTCCTTGCGCCCTACCGGGAGACCATCGCCGCCCGGCTTTTGAACACCGAGCTTATCCGCGAAAGGCTCCTGCCCCCGGGCGGGAGCCTTGCCGATTTCGCCTCCGGCCACGAGTACTACGGCCTCCATTTCAGGGACGGAGGCTGGGTCTTCCGGGAATGGGCCCCCAACGCCGACGCCCTGTTCCTGGTGGGCGACTTCTCCCAGTGGCGGCCAAGGAAGGCCTACGCCTTGACGCGCATCTCCCAGGAGGGCGCGTGGGAGATACGCCTGCCGGAAAAGGCCCTGCGCCACGGCGACCTCTATCGCATCCACGTCCGCTTTCCGGGCGGGAAAGGCGACCGCGTGCCGGCGTGGGCCCGCCGGGTGGTGACGGACCCCGAAACCAAGATCGCCAACGCCCAGGTCTGGCGGCCGCCTTCGCCCTACCGCTTTCGGAACCCAGGCCCCGTGCGCGCGCCAAAGCCGCTTTTCGTCTACGAGGCCCACGTGGGCATGGCCCAGGAGGAGCCCCGGGTCGGCAGCTACCGCGAGTTCGCGGACTCCGTCATCCCCCGCGTCAAGAAGGCCGGCTACAACACGCTCCAGCTCATGGCCGTGGCCGAGCACCCTTACTACGCCTCCTTCGGCTACCAGGTGGGAAGCTTCTTCGCACCGTCCTCGCGCTTCGGCCCGCCCGAGGACCTGAAGTACCTGGTGGACGAGGCCCACGGCGCGGGGCTCTTCGTCCTGATGGACTTGATCCACTCCCACGCCGTGGCAAACGAGGTGGAGGGCCTCTCCCGCTTCGACGGCACCGCCTTCCAGTACTTCCACGAGGGCGAACGCGGCCTGCACCCGGCCTGGGGCACGCGCCTGTTCGATTACGGAAAGCCGGAGGTGCTCCACTTCCTCCTCTCCAACTGCCGCTTTTGGCTGGACGAGTTCTGGGTGGACGGCTTCCGCTTCGACGGCGTCACAAGCATGCTCTACCTCCACCACGGCCTTTCCATGGCCTTCACCTCCCTTGGCGATTACTACAACGGCGAGGTGGACGAGGACGCCCTCTCCTACCTGTCGCTCGCCAACGAGCTGATCCACACGGTGCGCCCCGCGGCCGTCACCGTGGCCGAGGACGTCTCCGGGCTGCCGGGGCTGGCCGCCCCCCTCGAAAACGGGGGTACTGGCTTCGACTTCCGCTACGCGATGGGCGTTCCCGACTACTGGATCAAGCTGGTGAAGGACACCCGCGACGAGGACTGGCGCCTGGGGCGCCTCTGGTACGAGCTCACCAACCGCCGCAGCGAGGAGAAGACCATAAGCTACGCCGAGTGCCACGACCAGGCCCTGGTGGGCGACCAGACCCTGATCTTCCGGCTCCTGGGCGGCGAGATGTACGAGTCCATGTCCGTCCTCTTCCGCAAAAGCCTCACCGTGGAGCGCGGAATAGCCCTCCACAAGATGATCCGCCTCGTGACCCTCCTCACCGCCGGGCACGGCTACCTAAACTTCATGGGAAACGAGTTCGGACACCCCGAGTGGATAGACTTTCCCCGCGAAGGCAACGGCTTCTCCTACGCCTACGCGCGCCGCCAATGGCACCTCGTGGACGACCCGCTGCTGCTCTATCGGTTTCTGGCCGAGTTCGACCGCGAAATGCTTTCGCTCGCCCGCGACCGCTCGCTCCCGGACGGCGCATATCCCTATCTCCTCCTCGCCGACGAGACAGCCAAGGTCCTGGCCTTCTCCCGCGCCTCCCTGACCGCCGTCTTCAACTTCCACCCCCTTAAATCCCACGTGGACTTCCCCGTCTGGGCCGCCCCCGGCTCCTACCGCCAGATACTGACCACCGACGACGAACGCTTCGGCGGCCACGCCCGCCTCGCGCCCGGCCAGATACACCACACCCTGACCGACCCCATCCACCGCCACTTCCTCTCCCTCTACCTCCCCACCCGCAGCGCGGTGGTGCTGGAAAAGATATAGAGGCAAAGGAAAGGCAAAGGCGCCTCCGGCGGCCGGGGAGACTACGTCCCCCCGGACCCCCGATAATGGCGGAGCGTCGCTTCGCACGCTCCGCAAGTTTTTTGAGGGCTTCGCAATCGGCCGCTCGGCCATTGATGCGCGGAAGAGGGGCTCAAGTGTTGGCACGAGGAAGGATGACAGCGGTAAAATATATGTATTAAAGATAGTTATCTGTATAGCGTTCAAAAAATGAACGCTTCGGTCCTTTTGGTCTCCTGTGGTCACGGAAGCGTTCAATTTTTGAACGTTCAAATTATGAACGCTTTGAACAGCAATAAATTACTTCATTTTTTTCGTCACAACGCATCCGGGCCTTGCCAGCCCTACACTCAGTCCTCTTTTCCCAACTTTCCAGGCCTCGGGCGGCCGAATGCGAAGCCCTCAAAAAAAACTGCTCCGCATGTGCGCAGCACATGCGGAGCCATTATCGGGGGTCCGGGGGGGGCGTAGCCTCCCCGGCCGCCGGAGGCGCTTTTGCTTTTGCTTTTGCCTTTGCTTTGCCGGCGGAGCGGGATTGATTAGCGGGGCGGGTGGGAGTATGGTTGGCCCTTGGTGGGGGGCGATCGAAAAGGAAGAGGAGGCGATTGCGATGGCAAGCGAGGGAATTTTGCGCCGGGGCCTTTGCGGTGGCG
>JAKAGN010000500.1 GCA_021815525.1 Deltaproteobacteria bacterium | reverse complement strand
AAGGACGGCCCGCCCAGTAGGGGCCCTCGATGAAGCTGGCCCTGAAGGCGTGGCCGCACTCGGTGGCCATCACGCGCTTGGGCCTAAGGCGCGCGATGGCGTCGTAGACGGTCTCCACCTGGAGCTTGCAGGCCTCCCAGTCGCCCGCGAACATGGCGAGGCTGGTTTCCTCCCAGCCCACGGAGGGCACGGTCCAGTTCTCGCCCGCGATGTGGAACAGGATCGCGGCCTCGGCGATGTCCTCGGGGTAGTGCTTGGGCTCGCGGGCGTTCACCACGTACATGATGTCCGCGTCTTCCTTGTCCACGGGAATTTCAAGGCCCGGCCATTCCTCCTCCTGCTCCTCGGCCATCCAGGAGCAGGTGTCCACCCAGTCGTCGGTGGTTATGTCCATCTGGGCCCGGTAGATGCGGTGCATTCCCGCGCCGATTTTTAGCTCCCACGGAACGAAGCCTTGGGAGTAGCAAAGGCCCCGCAAATAGCCGAACATGACCCCCATGTCGATGCCGAAGGGGCAGTACATGCCGCAGCGGTTGCAGCAGGTGCACTTTCCCCAGGCCGTGTCCATGCAGTAGCGCATGAACTCGTTGTCCACCTTTCCCTTGCGGCGCACCATCTCGCCCAAGGTGGACTGGATCTTGTAGGAAGGCACCTGTTTGGGGTCCTTCTTGTTGGCCAGGTAAAAAAAGCAGGAGTCCGCGCACATGCCGCAGTGGGCGCAGATTTCGAGCCACGCCCGGGTGCGGGACTTGCACGTTTTCTCGATGGTGTCCGCGAGCTTTTTCGTGTCGACGTCGAGGGAAAGCATCTCCTCGTAGTACTGCTTTCCCCCCTTGTCGGCCAGGGTCGACTGGAGGGTTTCCACGTCGTTCACGGGTTTCCGGTTGCAAAGCGTGCCTTCGGGCATCGGATACCTTCCTTGGAGCGCGCCCGCTCCTTCAAAAAAATCTACCAGGCAAGTCCCTTCGACTTCATCCCGCCGCGCTTTATTCCGTAGTCAGCCCCAATCTGGGCGCGGGAGAGGAAGAAGAGCAGGAAGTGCGAGAGCTTGGTGAAGGGAATGGCCATGAGCATGATCTCGCCCGAAAGGATGTGGGCGATGAGCCAGGCGTCGTAGTTCCCCCAGTGGCGCGCCGCGGCGAGCCCCGTGACGAAGGGCGCCGCCGCGATGGCCAGGACCACGTAATCGTAAAAGGTGGTGAGTATCCTGACCTCCGGAAGCGCGATCCGCCGGAGGATCAAAAAGAGCGCCGCCACCAGGACGGCTATGGTGAGGACATCGGCCACGGGCCCCGGAAGCGCGGGAAGCGAGAAGCCCCAGGCCTGGGACAGGAGCACGTTGTGGGCCAGGAGAAAGACGGGGGTGATGAGAAGCCCGCCGTGGAACGTGAAGAAAAGAAGGGTCATGAAGGGCTTCTCGCGCCATCCGTGGGCCTTGAAGGGAATGAGCCAGAACACGATGGAGCGCAGCGCGCCTTTTGCCCCGTAGCCCGGGAACTCCCGGTAGGCCACGCGGTCCAGCTTCCAGTCGAGCCCCTTCACGTAGAGCACGAACCTTACGGCGAGCCCGCCGAAAAAGACCAGAAAGGTGACCCAGAGAAGCGGTCCCGTGATGAAATCGTACATTTCGTTTGTTCTCCTTGACGGGAGAAGGTTCGGCAGCAGTTCTTTAAAAAGGCCCGGCTAAAGCCCGATCAAAAACGATGAGCCGCAAGGAGCGCGATAAACCAATGCAGGGAGCGTACTGTAGTACGTGACCGAAATTGGTTTTGAGCAGCGACACCGCGGATCGCGTTTTTGGACGGGCGCTAGTGTTTATGCCCATTCTCCTCCCGCGGTTCATACTCGTCCTCGGGATCCCGCTCGGTGAGGAAGCGCCAGAAGCCCACGTAGCCCGCGAGTATCACGAGGATCAGGATATAAAGCACGTTTTTCGTGTGGAGCATGAACTCCTGCAGGGTGACGTAATGGTCCATGAAAGGCCTCCGCTATCAATGCTCCGGGTAGTCCGGGTGCGAGAAGAATATGGGCATGTGGGTCACGATGAAGCGGAACACGAGAATGCCCACCGTGACCACGAAAACCGAGATGACTATTTCCTGCCAGTTGGGGATGTAGCGGTCCTTCCACGGCAGGTAGTAGTTGAAGGCTATGAGGCAGATGTTCAGGCGGTTCAAGACGATCCCGAACACCGTCCAGCCCGCCGTGAAGCGAATGAGCTTAAGCTTTTTCTCGCGGACGCCGATGGCGTACATGAAGGCCGGAAGCGCCACGAAGCCTAAAAGCTCCACCAGAAACCACGCGCCGTAGCCGGTTGCAAGGTAGTGCCAGTTGTTGTCCGCGGCGATCCCTATGACCTTGATGCAAAAATACCCCGTGAGGACGAAGGACGCGGCCTTGCCGAAGCCCAGGGTCACGCCGTCCTTCTCGGCCTTGTGGAGTGCGTCCATCCTGTCGCCGAAGTACCTGGCGGAAAGGGTCGACTCGAAGATCACCATGGAAAGGCCCGCGATGATGGCCGAGATGAAGAAGAAGATGGGGATGTAGGGGGAGTACCACAGGGGGTGGAGCTTCGCGGGCGCGATGAGGAAGAGCGCCCCAAGGGACGACTGGTGCAGGGTGGAGAGCACCACGCCCAGGATGGTGAGGCCCATTGTCATGTTGACCACGATCTTCCGTGCGCGCTTCACCCCCAGCCATTCCATGGCCGCGGGCGAGAACTCGATGAAGAGCACCGTCAGGTACGCCGCCACGCAGGCGCCCAC
>JAKAGN010000499.1 GCA_021815525.1 Deltaproteobacteria bacterium | reverse complement strand
AGGGAAAACCCTTTTCTGCGAAAAGGGTTTTCCCTCCCCCTCCCCCCGCGAAGCCTCTTTCTTTGAACGCGACTTGGTATCAGAGGGCTCGCCCGCCGAAGAGGGCCGAGAGGGATGCGAGGTCCCGCGCCAGGAGAAAGTGGATCTTCACGAAAAAGTAGCTCCAGGTGAGCTTCTGATACATGGTGAAGAGGAAGATGTGGCCGAGGACGAGGGCGTTAACGAACACGATGAAGCCGTATGAGAAGATGTGGCCGTAGCGTTGGAGGTCGGTCTGGTAGGGCCGCGCGCCGTAAAACTGGCACAACAGATGGTGCATGAAGGAAAGCCCCACGTAGAAGGTGACGAATGGCAGGATGAAGGGCGCGGCCCGCACCCACAGGAGAAGCCGGAAGGCCAAGACCCCCATGAGGGCCCAGAGCGGCACCGAGTAGGGCGCCAGCACCACGAAGGCGTTCACCCGGGTGAGGCTCGCGTGGCCGCCGTTCGCGTCCGTAGCCAGAAACTCCTTGGGCCTGCCCCCGGAAAGCATGGAGGCTATGGTGTGGGTGAGCTCGTGGGTGAAGGTGTCGAAAAAATCCCGGGTCCCGATGAAGCGGTGGGCCAGGAGATAGACCGCCATTCCCGAGACGAAGCCTAGGCGGGTGGGGCTCATGCGGGGGATCAGGAAGGCCTCGCGAAGGCCCGCGTAAAAGACGTAGAGGCCCGCCGCGAAAAGGACCAGGCCCGAAACGGCCCGGATCGCGGAGCCGCCGTTTTCCGTCGCGGAACTTCGGCTCATGGTTTCTCCATTTCCCAAGAAGAAGGATGTTGCGGATACCGGCCCGAGCCCATCCGCCCCTTTCAAAAAACGACCAGGCGAGACTCGGATCGCGCCATTTAAGCCTTATTTTTATATTAGGATATTTTTATCCGAGCTTTCAAGCTGTTGTAGCGTTCATAATTTGAACGTTCAAAAATTGAACGTTCAAATTATGAACGCTGCCATTCCAACCATCAGCAATTTAAGGATTTTCATGCTTCAACCTTTTCCGAGCCCGCCACCGTCCGCAAATTTTTTCCTCTCCGTTCCTCACTTCTTCCCCCTTGCCGTCATCACCATGCGCAGGCAAAACGGCGCGCCGGGCCGGGGCTTGAAGGGGAAGATGCGGCCGGCGGCTCCGGCGTAGCCCGGGGAGATGGCGAGGTTGAAGAACGAGATCTCGACATCCTCGAAGAAGCGGCCGGCGAGGCGGCGGAGGCGGCGGGGCCAGTCCAGCAAGAGCGCCGCCCGCTCGGGCCGCGGGAACAGGTGCGCGAGAAACATGCCGGGGTTTTGCATGTTGGGCTCCACTGCGATAAAGGCGCCGTCCCGGGCCAGCACCCGCCGGGCCTCCGAGAAAAGCGCCCCCGGGGAGCCCGCGTGGTGGAGGGAGTCGAGGCACAGCACGCAGTCGAAGGAGCCCGCGGCAAAGGGGAGCCTGGCGGCGTCGGCGCGCACGAGGCGCACGGGGCTCAGGCCCGGGGACGCGGCGCCCGCGTCCCGCCCGGCGCGCAGCATGGAGCGGGAGGCGTCCACCCCCACCACGCGCCGGAAGCGGGCGGAAAGAAGCCGGGAGTAGAAGAAGGTGCCGCAGCCAAGGTCCAGCGCGCTATCCCACGCGCCCCGGTGGCCCCTGAGGGCGTGGCTAAGGACCGCATCGAGCCTCGCCGCAAGGTCCGCGTCGGCCGCGAGGGTGGCGGGGTCGAAGCGGTCGAACCATGAGACGCCCAAAAGCCCCTCCCGCCGGGCGCTCCGCCTGGTGGCCATCCGCTCGTAGAGGGCTCGCGTCTCTTCCTGGTTCATTGGCCGCCTTGATCAAATCGCATTTAAACGGGCTGTCAGGATTTCGGTTCGCCTACGCCGCCTGAAGACGCCAGGCCGAACTTCTGCCGGAAGGCCGTGGAGACGAGCCGGGCGGCCAAGGCCGGGGGACGCAGGTGGTCGCGGTTGATGACGAGGTCGAACTCGTAGGGCGAGGCCGCCTCCAGGCGGAAAATTTTCCGGAAGTACTCGTCCTGCTCCCCGTCGATCTGGGCCAGCTTCTCGGCCGCGGCTTGCTCGTCAACGGAAAGCGCCTCGGCCAGGCGCTTCACCCTGAAGGAGTCTGACGCGATGACCCGCACGGCCAGGACCCGCTCCCTGGGGAGCATCAGGTGGGTGCCGCGGCCCACGAAGATGGTGGAGCCCATGCCGGCCAGGGAAAAAACCGTGGAGAAGAGCTGGCGGGCGTACTCGTTTTCGGCGAAGGATTTTTCCCCGTAGATGGCGGAGAGGAACTCCCGGAGGCGGCCCGGCTGTTTTCCCTCGAAGGCCTCGACGGTTTTCTGGACAAGCTCGCCGGAGGTTGCGATGTGCTCTAAAATCTCGCGGTCCACCACCCTAAGGCCCGTCTCCTCGGCCACGATGTCCGCGATCTCCAGCGCCCCCACCCCGATTTTCCTGGAAAAACAGACGGAGGGCGGAATGTTGACCTGGGAGAAGCTCCGCCGCATCCGGTCCGGCGATTTTTCCATGTCCGCGATGTACCGGTCGGCGAGCCTGTCCGCCCCCGGGCGCTTTTTGGCGTAGTCGCCGGGCGCGTACTCCTTGCCGCCTATGAAGTATTTCACCATGATTCCCTCTCCCGCGCGGGTGGCTGGATCATCTTCCCCCCCTTCTAACATCAAGAACGGCCCCTTGCAAGGAACGCCCACGGGCGCTCCGCTTTCACAATGGAAGGCCGGCCGGCCGAATGCGGCGCCCTG
>JAKAGN010000498.1 GCA_021815525.1 Deltaproteobacteria bacterium | reverse complement strand
GCCCGCCCCGGCCCCCGCAGCGCCGGCGGCTCCGGCGCCCGCGGCCCAGATATACACGGGCCTCGTCATCGACGCCCGGGGCCTCTCCGCCCGGCCGGCCATGGCCCCCAAGATACTTGACGAGGACGGCCAGGAGGTTTACGGCACGGCGTCGGTTTCCCGCGAGTACGCGGTGCAGCAGGGCATGGCCGGCTACTCCAAGGACCTGGGCGCGGCCCAGACCAACGGCCGCGTCACCAACACGCCCGTCACCGTCAAGGGCATAAGGACCGAGGGCGCGGGACGCAGCGACATCGTGATCTCCCGGGCCGACGCGGCATCTCTCCGGGCCGCCGGGCAGAGCCTGTCCTTCCTGCAGAAGTGCCGGGTCATGATCGTCCTGGACTAGCGCAATGACGGCGCTTCCGCCCCCGGCGGCTTCCCCCGGGGGCGGAAGCGGCCCAAGCCATCTTTCTTGAGACTGTTTCCCCCGAACAGGGAGGAGGACGAACGCACATGACAGCGAAAAGACGCCTCGCAGCCCCGTGGGTGATTTTTCTTCTGGCGCTCCTGGTTCTTCTTGCCGGATGCCCCAAGAAGCGCGCGCCCCAGGCCGTCCTGGACACCCCAGCCCACCACGTGACCAACGGCCACAAGCTCTTAGACGCCGGCAAACCCGCCGATGCCGGCCGCGAGTTCTCCATGGCCGTGGAGCTTGACCCCAAGTACGCCCCGGCCTTCGCGGGCCTGGCGCTGGTGGCCGCCTTCCAGGGCGACTTCAAGGCCGCCATGGACCAGCTGGACAAGGCCGCGGGCCTCGCCAAGGGCGACGCCCAGGAGGCCGACGTGGCGGTGGCCGGGATACGGGTGCTCACCCTCGGAAAAACCAAGATTACCGCCCACTGGCTCGCCAAGGCCCAATCGTCCTTCGAGAAGGCCGCGAAGCTCATCCCCAACGACCCGGCCCCCTACTACTACATGGGCCTGGCCTACAAGGACGCCTACGATTTCGGCAACGCCGGCCGCATGTTCTCCAAGGTGATCGAGCTTAACGGCAAGTTCCTGGGCGAGGCCAACAAGGCCTACGAGACCATCCAGAAGATCGAGCGGGCCCGGCCCGGCTCCGAGGTGGCCAAGAAGATCGCCCTGGTGGAGGTCCTTACCCGCGGCGACGCGGCCGCCCTCTTCGTGGAGGAGCTTCACATCGACCGCCTCTTCGCCCCCAAGAAGAGCTTCGACACCCGCTTCAAGAGCCCCGACGAGGCCGCCAAGCCCGCCGTCGGACCGGCCGGGCCCAAGGCCTCCGACATCGCCGGCCACGTGCTCGCAACCGACATCGAGGGCGTGCTGGCCGCCCAGATCCGCGGCCTCACCCTCTACCCGGACGGCACCTTCCAGCCCAACAACACCATCACCCGGGCCGAGTTCGCCCTCATGATGGAGGACATCCTGATCAAGGCCACCGGAGACGAGGCCCTGGCCACCCGCTTCATCGACAGCCAGTCGCCCTTTCCGGACATCCGCTCCGACATGTCCTACTTCAACGCCGTCATGGTGTGCACCTCGCGCAACATCATGATTGCCAAGGACGTGGCCACCGGCGAGTTCGACCCCCAGGGCACGGTCTCGGGCGCGGACGCCCTACTGGCCATACGCCAGATGAAGACGCTCCTCAAAGTGGACTTCTAACAGCCTGGATAAAAACGCGAATTGCTGTGTCGTGCTTCAAAGCCAATTTCGGTCACGTAAATCATCCGGGGTCCCCAAGAAATCGAAGATTTCTTGGGGTGGAATTACGCTCTCTCATTGGCTTTTCGCACTCCTTGCACTTCATCGTTTTTATCCAGGCTGTAAGTTCCGGCTTTTTCAACGGGCTCAAGGCAAAAGCCCATCATCAGGCTTTATAACCCTGAATCGCGCCGCCCGGGGCCTTCGGGCGGCGTTTTCTTTCCTGGAGGCGCCATCATGCCGCGCTACCTTTCCTGGCTTTGCGCGTTTCTCGTCGTCACCCTGGCCGTCCCGGCCCTTGCCGGTGAAATCGCGGCCAACCAGGCCCGGATATCCTTCCTCACCGGAAACGCCGTCCTGGAACGGCCCTCCGAGCCGACCTCCCGCGCCCTGAAGACCGGCGACACCCTCTTGGCCGGCGACATGGTGACCACCGGCCGCAAGAGCCGGCTCGAAATAAGCCTGCCGGACGGAAGCATCGCCCGATTCGACGAGAACGCCACCTTCACCCTCAACGCCCTACAGTACGAGCCCAAGGTGAAGCGGAGCATCAAGATCCGCGTGACCCTCGGCAAGATGTGGGCCAAGGTGGCGAAGCTCACCGGCATCTCCGGCGGCTTCGACGTGTCGGCGCGCACCATGACCGCCGGCGTCCGCGGCACCGTCTACCGCCTGAACGTCAACAAGGACGACTCGGTCCTCGTCAAGGTCTACTGGGGCGAGGTGCTGGTGAAGTCAAAGCCCGCGGGACAGGAAACCGCCCCGGCCGCGGCCAAGCCCGCCACGCCAGCCGTCGGCCCGCCCACGGCCGTCTCCGGCCCCGAGCCGGTCGCAGGCCCCGCCAAGGTCACCATGACCGAGTGGACAGCCATCTTGAAGGGTATGCAGCAGCTCTCCGTCCACCCGGACGGCACCCTCGGGAGCCCCTACACCTTCGACCCCATCCAGGACCGCGACGCCTGGGTCCGCTGGAACCAGGAACGCGACAAGGGCCCCTAAAGGCAAAGACTTGCGGGGGGAGGGGAAACCCTTTTCTGCGAAAGGGTTTCCCCTCCCCCC
>JAKAGN010000049.1 GCA_021815525.1 Deltaproteobacteria bacterium | reverse complement strand
GTGGGGGGGAGGTCGGCGGTTTCGGCGAAATCGGCCGAGTAGGCGCGGCCCACTATGAGCTGGGCGATCCGGTCGCCCCGCCGGATGACGCGGGGCTCGCGCGAGAGATTTATGAGGGCTATCAGGATTTCGCCGCGGTAGTCGGAATCTATGGTGCCGGGGGCGTTCACGACGGTGACGCCCTGGCGGGCCGCGAGGCCGCTACGGGGCCGCACCTGGATTTCGTAGCCTTGGGGGACGGCGACCGCGAGGCCGGTGGGGACGAGGGCTATGTCGCCGGGGGCTAAGGTGAGGTCCTGCTCGAGGGCGGCTGCGGCGTCCATGCCGGCGGAGCCTTCGGTCATGCGGCGGGGAAGGGGTATGTCGGCGTCCTTTTCGGGGCGGAGGCGTTTGATCGGGATCACGATTTCGGGGCTCATCCGGCGAGGACCCCCATGTAGTCGGCGGAGGCGTCCACGGGGCCCAGGACCGCCAGCGCCGCGCGTCCGGGCGCCAGTATCTCGGCCGCGAGGCTTTGAACCTCTTGCGCCGTTACGGCCGCGATTTTTTCCGCCACCTCCATCAGGGGCACGTGGCGGCCGAAATGGACCTCGTTCTGGATGAGGCGGATCATCTGGCTGTCGGTGCTTTCGGAGGATAGGAAGACGCCGGCCATGATGTAGTCCTTGGCCTGTGCCAGGGCCTTTTCGGGAACGGGTCTCGCTATGAAGCCCTCCATCTCGGAGCGGATGAGGGAAAGGGTCTCGAAGGCGTTATCCGGGTGAACACCGGCGTAGATGCCCAGCATCCCGGAGTCGGCGTAGGGCGAGACGAAGGAGTAGACCGAGTAGGCGAGGCCGCGGGTCTCGCGTATCTCCTGGAAGAGGCGCGAACTCATGTTGCCGCCCAGAAGCGTGTTCAAGATGTAGAGGGCGTGCCGGCGCTCGTCGGTGGCGGAGAGCGCCGGGGTGGCGAGGCACAGGTGCGCCTGCTCCAGGTCGCGGGTCCGCACCTCGGCCCGGGCCTCGGGCGCTGGCGCTTGGCGGACCGAAGGAAAGGGCGTGGGCGCAAGGGCCGCGAAGCCGGGCATGGCGGCCGCCAGGAAGGCGTCGTGGTCCACGTTCCCGGCCGCGGAGATGAGGATGCGCTCCGGGGCGTAGAGGCGGGCCATGTGCTCTTTCAAGGCGTCCCCGGAAAGGCGCGCCAGGCTTTTTTCGGTGCCAAGGATGGAGCGGCCCAAGGGATGGGACCCGTAGAAGGCCTTTCCCAGCATGAGCTGGAGAAAGTCCTCGGGGGTGTCCTCCAGCATGTGTATCTCCTGGAGGATGACGTCCCGCTCGCGGCCGAGTTCCTCGGGATCGAACAGGGAGTTCAGGAAAATGTCGGCGAGGATGTCCATGAGCCTCACGGTCATGGAGTCCAAGACCTTGCCGTGGTAGCAGGTGTGCTCCATGCCGGTGAAGGCGTTGGTGTGACCGCCCAGGGCGTCGGTTTCGACCGCGATGTCGTAGGCCGAGCGCGTGGGGGTTCCCTTGAACACCATGTGCTCGATGAAGTGGCAGGCGCCCGAGACCGAGTCATCCTCGTCCCGGGCGCCCGCTTCAACCCAGACGCCCGCCGAAACCGAACGCACGTGGGGCATCCGCTTAGTGAGGACGCGGATCCCGTTTGGGAGGGTCGTTTTTCGGATGGCTTTTTCCATCGGCCTCTTCCAAAAGCGCGCGGCGGCTTAGGCGGATTTTTCCGTCCTTGGTGACCTCTAAAACCTTGACCTTGATCTTGTCGCCTTCCTTCACCACGTCGGTGGTCTTCTTGACGTGGGTTAAGTCGAGCTGCGAGATGTGGCAGAGGCCCTCGGTGTTCCCCACGATCTGGACGAAGGCGCCGAAGTCGGTGGTGCGGGTAACCGTGCCCTCGTAGATCTCGCCCACCTCGGGCTCGGCGGTTATGCCCTTTATCATGCGCACGGCCCGCTCGCCGTCCTCGGCTATGACCGCGGCAACCTTCACCAGGCCCGAGTCCTCGATGTCCACCTTGGTGCCGGTCTCGGCCTGGATGGCGCGGATGACCTTGCCCCCGGGGCCTATGACCTCGCGGATCTTGTCCGGGTGGATGTGGAGGGTGAAGACCCGGGGCGCGTGGATGGAGATTTCCTCGCGGGAGGATCCTATCGCGGCGTGCATCTTCCCAAGGATGTGAAGCCGCCCCTGCCGGGCCTGCTCCAGGGCCTTTCCCAGGACCTCGCGCGGGAGGCTCTCGATCTTGATGTCCATCTGGACCGAGGTGATGCCGTCCTTGGTGCCAGCCACCTTGAAGTCCATGTCGCCGTGGTGGTCCTCGTCTCCAAGGATGTCCGAAAGTACGGCGATCTTGTCGCCCTCCTTCATGAGGCCCATTGCGATGCCGGCCACCGGCGCCTTTATGGGCACGCCGCCGTCCATGAGGGCCAGGGACGCAGCGCAAACCGTGGCCATGGAGGAGGAGCCGTTGGATTCGAGAATTTCGGAGACGATACGGATGGTGTAGTCGAACTTCTCCTTTTCCGGCAGGATCGCCTTGATGGCGCGGGTGGAGAGCCCGCCGTGGCCCAGCTCGCGGCGGCTGGGGCCGCCAAGGCGCTTGACCTCCCGCACCGAGTAGGGCGGGAAGTTGTAGTGGAGCATGAAGGGCCGGGTCTCGTCGCCGGAGAGCGTCTCCACGCGCTGCTCGTCGCCCGTGGAGCCGAGGGTCAAGATGCCCAGGGCCTGGGTCTCGCCGCGGGTGAAGAGGGCGGAGCCGTGGGTGCGGGGAAGCACCCCCACCTCGGCGGTGATGGCCCGGACCTCGTCCATGCCCCGGCCCGCTATGCGCTTGCCCTCGGTAAGGACCATGGTGCGCACCACCTCCCGAAGGACGTCGTGGAGGATGTCGCCTATCTCACGGCCGCGCTCGGCGTAGTCGTCGCCAAGCGCCGCCTTGACCTCGCGGCCTATGGCGCGGATGGTGTCCGCGCGCTCCAGCTTGTCGGCCACGTCGCAGGCGGCGCGGATCTTTGCGCGGCACATGCCGGAGATGCGCGCGATCAGCTCCTCGTCCTTGGGCGGGGGGGCGAACTCGCGCTTCTTGACGCCCACGGTCTTCACGAGGTCCTCCTGGGCCTTGATGATGGCCTGGAGCGCCTCGTGACCGAAGTACACCGCGTCGGCGACCTCGGCCTCGCTCATGAGGCTTCCGCCGCCCTCCACCATGACGATGCCGTCGCGGCTTCCCGCCACGATGATGTTCATGTCGCTTTCGGCAAGCTGGCGGATGGTGGGGTTGATGACCATCTGGCCCCCGATCCGGCCCACCCTGACGCTCGCCACCGGCCCGTGGAAGGGGATGTCGGAGATGCAAAGCGCCGCCGAGGCCCCCACGAGGCTTATGGTGTCCGGGTCGTTTTCCTGGTCCATGGATAGGACCGTGGCTATGACCTGGACCTCCTGCATGTAGCCCTTGGGGAAAAGGGGCCTTATGGGGCGGTCGATGAGTCGCGCCGTAAGGGTTTCCTTCTCCGAGGGACGGCCTACCTCGCGGCGGAAGTAGTTGCCGGGAATCCTCCCCGCCGCGTAGACCTTTTCCTGGTACTCCACGGTCAAGGGGAAGAAATCCCCGGGGCGGTCCTCGTTGGCGGCGACGGCCGTAACGAGCACCATGGTTTCGCCGTAGGTCACCAGCACGGAGCCGTTGGCCTGTTTGGCGAGCTTGCCCGTCTGGATGGATAGGGTTTTCCCCCCCACCTGGGCCTCTAATGTTACTTGCATGAATTTCTCCCTTGAGCCGGCGGCGGATCGTCCGCCGTCCGGGCCTCGCGGCCCGCGCACGGCTCCCGATGAATGTGTAAAAAAACCTAGTCAGTCGTGGCGTTCCTGATGGGCCACAGGCGGCCGGGGCTCATGCCCCCGGAACGCGGCGGAAGCCTTACAGTCTTTGCCCGCCGCGGCGGAGAATGCGGCCGTAAGGCCCGCCAGCCGTGGGGTCCGACTCCCTGTGGGATGCTTGAACCGGGAATCCTGCCGCGTGGAGTGGACTCGCTCACTCCGACAGGGGCTTTACACAGACATCCATGTCCCAGGGCTATCAGCCTGTCTAAAAACGCGATCTGCGGCGTTGCCGCTCAAAACCAATTTCGGTCACGTATGAACAATACGCTCCCTGCATTGGTTTTTCACGCGCCTTGCAGCTCATCGTTTTTATCCAGGCTTTTAATCCAGCCTTTCCAACGGATAGCTGCAGTTCGCGCGCTTATTTCCGTATTCCCAAGGCCTCGATCAGGGTGCGGTAACGGTGCACGTCCTTGTTCTTCAGGTAGTTCAGAAGACGGCGGCGCTGGCCGACCAGCTTCAGAAGGCCCCGCCGCGAGTGGTGGTCCTTCTTGTGTATCTTGAAATGCTCCGTGAGATAGGTGATGCGGTCGGTCAGAAGCGCAACCTGGACCTCGGGGGAGCCGGTGTCGCCCTCGTGACGCTTGTACGTCTCGATGGTTTGTTTTTTGTCGTCAGGGGTGAGAACCACTTTGAGTTGCCTCCTTTTGATTTCGTGTTTCCTTGATCTTTCGAGTGAAACGGCGTCCCTGGTCAGCATCCGCGCCTCCGGCGAGGACCGCGGCGTAGGTAAGCCGCGCTGTCCCTGGCTCCGGCGAAAGCACCGCCAGGAGCCGGCCGGAATCGTCCAGCACCTTCAAGAACCCGGCCGGGGGAAGTGGCCCCGCGCCGGGAAAATCGCTCGAAAAAAGAGGGCGGCCCGCGGCGATCTTGCGGGTAAGGGCTGCGTCCGCGAAAATTTCCGGCATCCCGCGAAGGCCTTCCGACATGCCGACAAGGCGCGTTCCAAGCTCGCCGGCCGCCGAAAGGCGCGCAAGCTCTTCGAGGCCCACGGCGTCATTCATGGTGAAGCCGCCGTTTTCGGTGCGCCGGAGGGCCGAAAGGTGCGCGCCGCAGCCTAAGTCGCGGCCGATGTCGCTGACGAGCGAGCGCACGTAGGTGCCGCCCGAGCAGCGGGTCACGAAGGAGACCTCCGGCAGGGAAAGCCCCGCAAGGCCAAGCTCGCGGACGCAGACCTCGCGGGCCGGCTTGACCACGGGTTTTCCGGCCCGGGCCAGCTTGTAGAGGGGCTTGCCTTCGTGCTTCAGGGCCGAGTACGCCGGCGGCGTCTGCATGATAAGTCCCGTGTAGCGGGCGAAAACCGCCTCGATCTCCCCTTTCGTGAGGGGCGGGACCTCGCTTTCGCGGGTGACCCGTCCGGTGGGATCCAGGGTGTCGGTTTCAAGCCCTAGGCGCATTACCCCCTCATAGCCCTTGTCCCCGTGAAGGAAAAAGGTGGAAAGCTTCGTGGCCGCACCCAGGCAGCACACCAGGACGCCTGTAGCGAAGGGGTCCAGGGTGCCGGTGTGCCCCACCTTGGCCGCCCTCGTTATCCGCTTCACGGCCGCCACGGCCTGGGCCGAGGTCATGCCGGGGGGCTTGTCTATGATGAGAAAGCCGTCCATTGATGGCTGGCCCGTCAGGCCTCTTCCTCCGTCTTTTCCGTTTTGAGGCTCGCTATCAGGGCGTCCATGCGCTGGCCGTACTCCAGGGACTCGTCATAGAAGAACTCCAGGGCCGGAACCACCCGAAGCTCCAAGGCAGCGCCCAGCTCGCGCCTCAAAAAACCCGAGGCCTTCTTGAAGCCAAGGGCCGCGTCCTCCCTGGCCCCGGGCCGGGAGCTGGTGCAGTAATAGATGCGGGCGGTCTTCAAATCGTCGGTCACCTTGACCCCGGTGACCGTGGTCTCGGTTAGCCTCGGGTCCTTGATCTTCTTGATCAGCGTGGTGGAAAGCTCCTCCTGGATGAGGGCCGCCACCCGCCTTGCTCTTGGATACGCTCGCATGGTGTATGCCGCCGGCCTCGCCGTCAGACGGTCATGATCTCCATTTCGGTGTCAATGATCTCAGCGACACCCATGTCCTCGACCATGTTCACGATCTGGTCGAGCTTGGAGTCGGCCAGGGACGAGTCGTTGGTGACAAGGGCCACGCCGATCTCGGCCCGCTGGTGCATGTCGTTGGCGCCCACCTCTGCCGCCGAGACGTTGAAGTTGCTCCTTATGCGGCCGATCACCGACTTCACCACCTTGCGCTTGCCCTTCAAATCGTGGTTCTCGGCAAGCCGGAGGACGATCAGCCCGTAGCCCACCACCATCGAGGTTTCCGTCTCTTCGCTCCGCCTCGGTGACATTTTTCCGCACCTTCAATCAATCGGAAAACTCAGCCCCCACGCCCGTTCCCGTATCAGCCGGCTGCAACTTTCAGGACCGGCGTTGCCTTAAGGCCGTCGAAAACGATGAGCCGCAAGGCGCGCGAGCGAACGCGAAGGGAGCGTACTTTTGTACGTGACCGAGCCGTGACGCGAAGCGCAACACAGCGGATCGCGTTTTCGGCGGCCTTAAGCTTCGAACACAGGTTTGATTTCCTCGATATAGTAGAACTCGAGGATGTCGCCTTCCTTCACGTCGTTGAAGTTCTCGATCCCGATGCCGCACTCGTAGCCGGCGGCCACCTCCCGGACGTCGTCCTTGAGGCGCTTCAAGGACGCGGGCTTGCCGTCGTAAATAACGACCGAGTCCCTGAGCACACGCACCTTCTTGTTGCGCTCCACCTTGCCGTCCAGGACATAGGAGCCGGCGATGGTGCCCACCTTGGGGATGGAGAAGATTTTCCGCACCTCGGCCCGGCCCGCCACGTGCTCCTGGTACGTGGGCTTCATGAGGCCCACTATGGCGTCCTTCACGTCGGCTATGGCGTTGTAGATGACGTCGTAGAAGCGCATGTCCACGCCCTCGGTGGCGGCCTGCTCGGCCACCTTGGGGTTGGGGCGCACGTTGAAGGCGATGATTATGGCGTCCGATACCGAGGCTAAGGACACGTCCGACTCGGAGACCGCGCCGGTGCCGGAGTGGATCACCACGATCCTGACCTCGTCGCCCGAGAGCTTCTCGAGGGAGTCCTTGACGGCCTCGATGGAGCCCTGGACGTCGGCCTTGATGATGAGCTTCAAGTCCTTGGTCTCGCCCTCCTTCAAGCGGGCGAAGAGGTTCTCCAGGGTGGGCCGGCTGGTCTTGGCCAGCTCCGTAAGGCGCTGCTTCTGGGCCCGGTAGGTGGCCACCTGCTTGGCGGATTTTTCCGAGTCCACCACAACAAGCTCGTCGCCCGCGTTGGGAACGCCGGAAAGCCCAAGTATCTCGGCCGGAAATGATGGCCCGGCGGAGGCGATCTGCTCGCCCCGGTCGTTCACCATTGCGCGCAGCTTGCCGTAATGGATGCCGCAGACCACGGCCTCGCCGGTCTTCAAGGTCCCGTCCTTCACCAGGATGGTGGCCACAGGGCCACGGCCCGGGTCCATGCGGGCCTCCACCACGTGCCCGGTGGCGGGCTTGTCCGCGTCGGCGGAAAGCTCCAGCACCTCGGCCTGGATCAGGATCATTTCTAAAAGCGTGTCGAGGCCGGTCCGGGCCTTGGCCGAGACCTGCACGAAGATGGTGTCACCGCCCCAGTCCTCGGACTGGAGGCCGTGGTTCGCCAGCTCCCGCATGACCCGTTCGGGGTCGGCGGCGGGCTTGTCCATCTTGTTGACCGCGACGATTATGGGAACGCCCGCGTCTTTCGCGTGATGGATCGCCTCCACGGTCTGGGGCATGACGCCGTCGTCGGCCGCCACCACGAGAACCACGATGTCGGTGACCTTGGCGCCGCGGGCCCTCATCTGGGTAAAGGCCTCGTGGCCCGGGGTGTCCAGGAACGTGATGCGGCCCCGGTCGGTATCCACCGTGTAGGCGCCGATGTGCTGGGTGATGCCGCCCGCCTCGGTGTCGGTGACCTTGGTCTTCCTTATGGCGTCCAAGAGCGAGGTCTTGCCGTGGTCCACGTGGCCCATGATGGTGACAACAGGCGGGCGGGTGGTGAGGTTGTCGAGCGACGCCGCCTGGGTTTTGAGCACGGTCTCCTCCTCGAAGGCGGCCCTTTCGATCTCGTAGTCGAACTCCGTGGCGATGAGGGCCGCGGTGTCGTAGTCGATGGACTGGTTCACCGTGGCCATGGTGCCCATGATGAGGAGTTTCTTGATTATTTCGGCGGCCTTCACGCCCATGCGCTTGGCCAGATCCGAAAGCACGATGGCCTCGTCGATCTTAAGGCGCCGCTTGATGGCCTTGGGGACCGTGGGAAGGGGCTTCTTGAGCTTGGCCGCGGCCTTGCCGCCCTTGCCCTTGCGGGTCCGGGAGGTCTCCTGGTCGTAGAGGGCGGCGCCCTCCACCACTTCCTTTTTCCGGAAGGAGATCTTCTTCTTGAGGAAGCGCGAATCGGTCTCCCCTTCGGTCTCCTTGCCCTTCACCACCTTCTTCTTCTTCTTGTCCCGCTCGGCCGCCGCGGCGTCATCTTCCTTCTTGGGAGGCGGCGCGGAAATTTCGGGCCGGGCCGGATGGGGATGGGGCCGGCCGCGCTCGATGGAGGCGGGGGGGGTGGGTTTCACGGGCGCGTCCGGCAGCTTGATGATCCGGGCCGCGGTTTCCTTCTTCTTCTTCTTGTTCCGCTGGCGGGCAAGCTCGGCTTGGGCCAGTTCCTCGGCCTTGGCGGCTCCGGCGGGCTCGGTGACCGGGGGCGCGACAACGGCCGGCTGAACTTCGGGAGCTTCCACGGGAGCGGCCGCCGCGGTCTCCCGGGGGGGCTCCGCTTGCGCGGCGATTTTCGTGGGCTCGGCCGCCGGCGCCTCGGGGGCGGGCTCCGGGCTCTCCTCCGGCGCTGTTGGTTCGGCCTCGGCGGGCGCCACGGCGTCAAGCACGGGCGCCTCGGCCGCGGGGACGGCCGGCTCGGGCTTGGGCTCGGGCGGAGGCTCCGCGGCCTGGACCTCTATCGCCGCCACCGTCTCGGAGGGCTCGGCGGGGGGCGGCGCGGGCGCGGCCTCGGGCGCCTCGGGCCCAGGGCCCGGCTCGACGTCCGTTACCGCTGGCGCGGCTTCGGCTTCCGCCTCAGCCGGAGCTGCAGGGGCGGGCTCGGGCTCGGGGGGCGCGGGCGCCTCGGCCTTCTTGCGGCGGCGGATGACCTTGTCGCTGACCCGCGTTTCCTCCACGCCCTTGGGCTTCTTGGAGGCCAGATGGGCCTTGATCCGGTCCACCGTTTCCTCGTCCAGGGCCGAAAGGTGCGGGTCCTTGGCGTTCACGGGGACGTTCATGACCGCGAGCTTCTCCAGAAGCTCCCTGTTGGTCATGTTGAGCAACGAGGCCAGTTCGTGGACTTTGGTCTTCGCCATCCGATCATCCTTGGCGGGCCGGCGCGCCCGCTGGTGTTTGGTTTGCCGCGTTCGTCAGAGCTGGACCTTCGGCTCCCCGGTCAGGGAGCTTCGTTTTCCTGTTCCGGGCCGTTTTCCCCGGCGCTTTCGTCATCGGCGGGGCCGTCGGCCGGAGACGTTTCCGTCCCGTCCGAGGGCGTTTCCCCTGCTTCTTCGGAGGAGTCGCCGTTTTCGGGCTCCGCGCCTCCCTCCTCGCCCGCAGCCTCTTCCCTCGCCTCGTCCAGGCGCTCACCGGCGATCCGGGCGGCCTCGATGAGCCTGGCGGCCTTCTCGTCGTCAAGGCCGCGGATGGAGGCCAGGTCCTCGGCGGAGGCCTTGGAAAGCTCCTCCAGCGAGTAGAATCCCTTTTCGTAGAGGGCGTCGGCGAGGTTCACGTTGACGTCGGGAAGGGCCAGGAGGGAGTTGTAGCCGTCCTGCATGGCCCGCGAGAAGCGGGTCTCGCTCTTGACGTCCAGGTGCCAGCCCGTGAGCTTGGAGGCCAGGCGCACGTTCTGCCCCTTTTTCCCGATGGCCACCGAGAGGAATTCGTCCGGCACGATGACCTCCATGGCGTGGTTTTCCTCGTCGATGATGACCCGGGAAATCTGGGCCGGGGCCAGGGCGTTGCACACGAACTTGGCCGAGTCGGCGTGCCAGGGCACGATGTCGATCTTCTCGCCCCTAAGCTCGTGAACCACGTTCTGCACCCGGCTTCCCCTCATGCCCACGCAGGCGCCCACGGCGTCCACGTCCGAGTCGGAGGAGGCCACGGCGATCTTGGCCCGCACGCCCGGCTCCCGGGACGTGGCCATGATGCTCACGATGCCCTCGCTTATCTCGGGCACCTCGGCCTTGAAGAGGTTCATGAGGAAGTTGGGATGGGTGCGGGAGAGTATCACCTGGGGGCCCTTGCCCTCCAGGATGACGTCCGCTATGTAGGCCCGGACCCGGTCTCCGCGCTTGTAAAGCTCCCGGGGCACCTGCTCCTTGACCGACAGGACGCCCTCGGTGGACCCCAGGTTCACGATGAGGTCGCCGCGCTCGGAGCGCAGCACGATGCCGTTCACGATCTCGCCCTTGCGGTCGATGAAGTTCTTGTAGATGGCGTCGCGCTCCGCGTCCTTCATCTTCTGGATTATGATCTGCTTGGCGGACTGGGCCGCTATGCGGCCGAAGGTGGTGGCGTCCATCTTGACCCCCAGGGAGTCGCCCACCTCGCACTCGGGGTCGAGCCGCTGACCCTCGGCGAGGTCTATTTCAAGGTCGGGGCTTACGATGGTTTCCACCACCTCCTTGTACTGGAACACCTCTATCTCGCCGGTGTCCTCGTTGTGCCTTACGTCGATGTCGGCCTTGGGGCCGAGTTTCTTGCGGGCGGCGGACTGGAGGGCCTCCTTGAGAGTCGCGATCAAGATGCGCTTGTCGATGCCCTTGTCACGGCTCACCTGATCTATGACACGCCCGATTTCGCTCAGCATGGGTCTTCTCCGTATCGGGGGCGAAGCTTCGCCCGCAGGATGGCCGACATGGGAATGGCCGTTGGTTGGTTGTCGCAGTCGAGGGTCACGATCCCGTCTTCCGCCCCTATGATGGTCCCTGTGAAGTTGGCCCGGCCGTCGATCTTCTCCCGGGTGCGCACCTGGGCCGCGCTGCCCGCGAAGCGGTTGAAATGCTCCTCTGTGACGAGGGGCCGGTCCGCGCCCGGCGATGAAACCTCCAGGTTATAGGCGTCCTCCGCCGGGAGATAGACGTCGAGGAGGTCGCCCAGGTGCCTGGAGGCCGCTGCGCAGTCCGCCAGCGTGACGCCGCCAGGCCTGTCCACGAATATCCGCAGGACCTTTCCCCCGGCCTCGCCCCGGTACTGCACGGCGACCAGCTCGAGCCCCAGGGCCGAGAGGGCCGGGGCCGCCACTTCCGACACCCGGGTCTCGACGGCGCGGGACCTTTCGATGGCGTCCATGCGCTTCCGCTCGGCATCGAAAGCTCCGCCGGCGGATTTTTTTGCATGCTTGTTCGCGCCGGTTTTCACGTTTGTCCCGCCGTTCGTCCCGGATACCCGGGCCGCCCTTCCTCCGCTCGAAAAAAATCCGGGGCTCCGGGCCCCTCCGGGCCTTTGCCGGCGCGGGCCGGAGGCTTCCGGCAATTAACGCCCCCCAAAAAAACAAAAAACGGGCGTTACGCCCGTTTCCCTTGCGCGAAGCATTGTTCGGCACAAAAGCGCCACCGCTGGGTGGGAGGCTAGGAACCTTCCGC
>JAKAGN010000497.1 GCA_021815525.1 Deltaproteobacteria bacterium | reverse complement strand
TCCACGCCGTCCTTGGCCGTTTCAACGTTGAAACCCGCGTCCGTGAGGCACGTGGCCAGGAAGTTCCGCACGTCCGGCTCGTCGTCCACCACCAGGATCTTTTTTTCCGATGCACGCGCCATGGCTCACCTCCTTTTCATAGCAAAATTATAGGAGAAAACCGTGCGGATTTCAAGTGCCGCGTTCCGGGCCGCCCCTTCGGGCAAACCCGGAACGCGCGGGCCCCGCAGATTTTCATTCTTCCCACTTGATGAAGCCGGGCTTGACATCCACCATCGCGTTCACGATGAGTTCCACCAGGCCGCCGTAGGCCATGGACTCGGTCTCCATGAGGTTGTAGTGCTGGAAAAGGTCGCGCATCTGGCCCTTGCAGTTGGAGCAGGGCGCGCACACGTACTTCTTCTCTCCCGGGCCCCGGCAGTCGGAGAAGGCGTTCAGGATCTGATTGAGCTTTTTCCGGCCGGAGATGAAGTAGCGCCACTCGGCTATGTTGTTGCGGTGCATGATGGCGAAGCCCGAGCCGCCGCCGCAGCAGTAGTTGTGGGCCCCGTGGGGGGTCATCTCCCGGAACTGCGGGCA
Organism: Deltaproteobacteria bacterium; assembly: GCA_021815525.1. Taxonomy (GTDB): domain Bacteria; phylum Desulfobacterota; class Desulfobacteria; order Desulfobacterales; family Desulfatibacillaceae; genus JACRLG01. The sequence goes on along the minus strand of JAKAGN010000497.1, from coordinate 2,192 downwards.
AAGGGCGTGCACGATGTCCCGCTGGGGCTTTATGATGCCCATGAGGCGGGTCACGTTGCACGGGTCGTGGAGGGTTACCGGGAAGTTGTTCCTCGATGGATCGAACTTGATCTTGCCGCTTAGAACGATGTCCCTCAAAAGCGGGAAGCAGCTCTCGCGGGGAATCTTGAGGGGCACCGGAAGGACCCGGTCGGCGATGACGGTCAGGGCCTTGTGGGCGTGGCCGCACTCGGCGAGAATTATCTTCTTGACGCCAAGCTTCTGGGCGGCGGAGGCGTGCAGGATGGCGGTGCGGGCGAACTGGACGTCGTCGTAGAAGGTGCCGTAGTTGATGGCGTCGTAGGCGGTGATCTCGGAAGAAAGCGTCCAGGAGAGCCCGGCGGCCTGGAAGATCATGTGGAAGGCCGCGATGTTCTCGGGCCAGGCCATGATCTCGCCGGCGTTGTGGATCAAGAGGATGTCGGCGCCCTGTACGTCCCAGGGGGTGTGGAACTCGTAGCCGAACTCCTCGGAGAAGTCCTGGTCGATGAACTCCACGTTGTCCTTCACCACCGCGGCGGTCATCTGGGTGGAGCTGCCGGTCGCAAGCTGGAGCATGGAGCCCTTGTCGTGCAGCTCGGGGCAGTGGATGCCCATCTCCTGGGAGAAAATCTTCCTTATTTCCCGGGCCAGAAGGGCGTTGTCCACGCCGATGGGGCAGGCCTGGGCGCAGCGGCGGCAGATGTTGCAGCGGTACGCGAGTTCCCCCAGCCGCGCCACGGTGCGCCAGTTGAGATCGATGTCGCCGTGGCGCCACTTGGCGAAGGGCTCCTTCTTCACGTACTTCTTGTAGATGCGGCGGAAGATCTCGCTTCTGAAGTTGGGGCGGTACATGGGGTCCTCGCCGGAGGCCTCGTAGAGGTGGCAGGCCTCGGAGCAGGTGTTGCACTTGGCGCAGTGCTCCATGGAGGTCTCCAGCATGGCGAGGAAGGTCCAGTTGTTCTCCTTGGTGAAGCTCTTGCGCATTCCGTCGATGAACTTGTTGACGAAGGCCTCCTCCTCCTCCTTGGTGCGGGGGCGGGGGATGGGCAGGATGCAGGTGTCATCGAGGATCGCCGCGTACTTGTCCTTCACCTCGTCCTTCAAGGGCGTCCAGGCGGTCTCGTCGAACTCGTCGCCGGGAAGCTTCTTCAGGTTCTTGGGATCGATGTGGCGGAACTGGTCCGTGGCCTTCGATATGTCGTTGATGCTGATCTGGGCTCTGTGGTGGCTCATGACTATCTCCTATAAGGCCGTCGAAAAACGCGATCCGCGGTGTCGCCGCTCAAAACGAACAGCGGTCACGTACAGATGAGTACGCTCCCTCGTTCGTTTTTCACGCTCCTTGCGGCTCATCGTTTTTCACCAGCCTTTATATGCGGATTAAAAGACCTGATACCTTCCTTCTACTGATCTTTCTTCGCGTCTTGCGCCGGGTTGAACGTGGCCACCTCGGCCCAGGTGGTTTTCCCGTGACCCGCGATGTGGGGCGCGGACCAGCTTACCGGGTAGTTCAAGACCACCCCGATCTTGGCGTCCGTCTCGGGGGTGTCTATGTTGGGCTCGTCGCCCCAGCGGATGTCGTGCCACATGAAGTACTTCATGAAAAAGTGCGCCATGTGGGTCATGGGGATGTATGCCAGGAGAAAGAAGCCGCAGAAGACCTGGAGCGCGAAGAGGCCGTGAAGGGGCGCGAAGCGGAAGAAGGCGAGATCCGCCACCAGCGCCCGGGCCTGGGAGAAGTCGTTGTCCACGAAAAGCCACGTCAAGATGGCCACGGTCATGGTGCCGATGAAAAGCGAAAGGTTCACTATGTGGCTTGCGTTGGTGTAGGGCTTCAAGCCCTCGTCGGTGAGGCGGCGGCGCAGGAGCCCGGCCGCGCCGAAAAGCACCAGCACGAAGGCCGCGGGGCCCACGAAGGAGGTCAGGGCGTGGATGGGGCCGATGAGGAAGGTGCCACCCAGGGCCGCGCCGCAAACCAGAAGCCCCACGAAGCCAGCCGCCAGGTAGAGGCCCAGGTGGAAGGGATAGCTTACGTACCAGAGGCTGCGGTTATGCTCCCACACGGCCTTCAGAAGGAGTATCTCGGAGCCCATGGCCCGGATCTCGGCAAGTTTGTCCTTGTGGCGGGGCTTCTTCCACCAGTCCACCTCCTCCAGGTAGCCGCCGCCGTA
>JAKAGN010000496.1 GCA_021815525.1 Deltaproteobacteria bacterium | reverse complement strand
GATCTACGCTCCCAGCGCGCTCGACTCGCGCGCCTTGCGGCTCATCGTTTTTAACAAGGCTGAGATTCCTACCTCCCCCGCACCCCCTCCCCCCAACCCCTCCTAAAAACTTTAAGTTAGGGGCTTAAAGGCAAAAAGGGCAGGGGGGATGCTTGACGGATGGCTGCTTGGTGAGGCCTTCCGAACGGCGCAATTAAAGGCCGATCAAAAACGATGAGATGCAAGGCGCGCGAGTCGAGCGCGCAGGGAGCGTATAGTTCATACGTGACCGAGCGCGAGACGAAGCGCAACGCCGCAGATCGCGTTTTTGGACGGCCGCGACTAAGGATGCAAAGATGGAAATACAGGTCTATGATACCACGCTGAGGGACGGCACCCAGGGCGAGGACGTCAACTTTTCGGCGGAGGAAAAGCTTCGGGTGGCCAAGCGCCTGGATGAGGTGGGCATCCATTTCATCGAGGGCGGCTGGCCCGGCGCGAACCCCCGCGACGACCGCTTTTTCGAGCTGGCCGCAAGCTACGGGTTCAAGCACTCCACCATCGTGGCCTTCGGCTCCACCCGGAGGCCCGGGGTATCGGCGGGAAAGGACGCGAACCTCAAGGCCATCGCAGAAAGCGGGGCAAGGGCCGCCTGCATCTTCGGGAAAAGCTGGGATCTGCATGTCGAAACCGTCATGGAAAACACCCGCGAGGAGAATCTGGCGATGATCTCCGAGTCGGTGATATATCTGGCCAAGCGCGGCTTTCCCGTCTATTACGACGCGGAGCACTTCTTCGACGGCTACAAGTCCGATCCCGACTACGCCCTGGCCACCGTCATGGAGGCCGTCTCGGCCGGCGCCCGCTGCATTACCCTTTGCGATACCAACGGCGGAACGCTGCCCCACGAGATCGAGCGCATCGTCTCGGTGGTCAGGAATACCGTCAAGGCTCCCATCGGCATCCACACCCACAACGATTGCGGCCTGGCGGTGGCCAACACCATAGCCGCCGTCTCGGCCGGGGCCGTAATGGTCCAGGGCACCATTAACGGCTACGGCGAGAGATGCGGCAACGCGGATCTCACCAGCATCATTCCAATCCTCCAGCTCAAGATGGGATACCGCCTGGTTTCCGACGAGAGCATGGCCCGGCTCAGGAGCCTCTCCCGCTTCGTTTGCGAGGCCGCCAACATGGTGCCCCAGAAGAACCGCCCCTTCGTGGGGGATTCAGCCTTCGCCCACAAGGGCGGCATCCACGTGAGCGCGGTCCAGAAGGCCCCCAAGGCCTACGAGCACATGGAGCCCGAGCTTGTGGGGAACCGCAGGAGGGTCCTGGTTTCGGACCTTTCCGGCAAAAGCAACGTGGAGTACAAGGCCTGGGAGCTGGGGATAGATCTCAACGAGGGCGCGAACGGCGCGGACGTCAAGAAGATCGTCTCCGACATCAAGCGCATGGAAAACCAGGGCTACCAGTTCGACGCGGCCGAGGGCTCCTTCGAGCTGTTCCTGAAGCGCAAGGTGGGCCAGTTCGTGCCCCGCTTCGAGCTTCTCTCGTTTCTGGTCACAATAAGGAAGGAGAAGGACCGGCCCTGCTTCGCCGAGGCCACGGTTAAAATCGCGGTGGACGGCCAGGAGCGATTCACCGCGGCCGAGGGCCAGGGCCCCGTGGGGGCCTTGGACAACGCCCTTCGGCGCGCCCTGCACAAGTTCTACCCCCAGGCGCTGGATTCCATGCGCCTCAAGGACTTCAAGGTGCGGGTGCTGGACGGCCGGGACGGCACCGCGGCGCGGGTCAAGGTCTTCATCGAGTCCGGGAACCAGGACCGCACCTGGAAGACCATAGGGGTCTCCGAGGACATAATCGAGGCCAGCTGGCAGGCCCTTGCAGATAGCTTCCATTATCTTCTGTCCAAAACACCCCAGGAATAATTGCAACACAATGAAAAACCACGAAAAACGGAAGAGTCCAATGGACATCGAAGGAGTAATCGCCGCCGGAGGTTTTGTCCGAACCGCCCGGCGGAGGGTTCTTGACTGACGCGGTCCTGGTCGCATTCCCTATCGCTTTTAACAACCATTCGGAACGCCGATGAATCATCATTGAGGAGACCGTGTCATGTCAGAGAGGCTGATCATTTTCGACACCACCCTGCGGGACGGCGAGCAGTCGCCCGGGGCCACCATGAACATCAAGGAGAAGGTGCGGGTCGCGGCCCGCCTGGAGCGCCTGGGCGTGGACGTGATCGAGGCGGGCTTTCCGGCCGCCTCCGATGGCGACTTCGAGGCCGTCGCGGAGGTGGCCGGCCGCTGCGAGCGCGTCCAGGTGGCGGGGCTCGCCCGCACCAGCAAGACCGACATCGAGCGCGCCTGGGGGGCCATCAAAAACGCCAAGTTTCCCCGCATACACACCTTCCTGGCAACCTCCGAAATCCACATGGTCCACAAGCTCCGCATGAGCCCGGACCAGGTGGTCAGCCACGCGGTGGAGGCCGTGCGCTACGCCAAAACCTTCACCGATAACGTGGAGTTTTCCGCCGAGGACGCCTCCCGCTCGGACCGCGACTTCCTGTGCCGGGTGTTCGCCGCCGTGATCGCGGCCGGCGCCACCACCATAAACGTCCCGGACACGGTGGGCTACGCCATCCCGGCGGAGTTCTCGGAGCTTATCCGCTACATCATGGCCAATACCGAAGGCATCGGAAAGGCCGTGGTCTCGGTCCACTGCCACAACGATTTGGGGCTCGCCACCGCCAACACGCTGGCGGCCATCCAGGCCGGGGCGCGCCAGGCC
>JAKAGN010000495.1 GCA_021815525.1 Deltaproteobacteria bacterium | reverse complement strand
GAGGGGGGCGCGGGGGGAGGGAGGGGAGAACCTTTTATTCATAAAAGGTTTCTCCTCCCTCCCCCCGCGAATCCTTTCCCTGTGATTGCCATGAAACAAGACTACGCCAGGATTTCGCCCAGCACGGTCTGGCTCATCACGGCTCCTCTGCGGGCCTGGTTCTCGCCGGTCTCCTTCGGCCTCGAAAACGTGAGGAAGGGCGGGCCCTACCTCTTCGTGGGCAATCACACCATCTACGGCGTGTGGGACGTGCCGCTCCTGGCGGCCGAGCTGTACCGGAAAAAAAGCATCTACCTCCGGGGCCTGGGGGACCACTTCCACTTCATGGTGCCCGTGTGGGGGGACTTCCTGAAGGCCATCGGCGGCGTGCATGGCACCCCCAAAAACTGCTCCGCCCTCATGGAGGCCCGCGAGAACATAGTGGTCTACCCCGGCGGCGGCCGCGAGGTCTGCAAGCGCCGCGGCGAGCGCTACAAGCTTCTCTGGAAAAACCGCACGGGCTTCGTGCGCCTTGCCGTCCAGCACGGCTACACCATACTACCCATGGCCTCGGTGGGCCCCGAAAACGCCTGGACCATCCTCTACGACGCCGACGACTTCCTGAAATCCTGGCTGGGCCGCATCCTCACCAAAAAGGGGATCATCGAAAAGGTCTTTAGAAACGGCGAGGCCATCCCGCCCATCTCCCGTGGAATCGGCCCCACCATCATCCCCCGGCCCGAACGCTTCTACTTCTCCTTCGGAAAACCCATCGAAACCGCCCCCTTCGCGGGCGGGCACAACGACCGCGCCGTCCTCTTCGGCCTCCGCAAGGCCGTCTCGGACTCCATCGAGGAGCAGTTCGGACGGCTCCTCGTCCACCGCGAGCAGGACACCCAACAGGGCCTCGTGCGGCGCATCCTGACCCGGCTTTAAAAGCAAAGGCAACGGCGCCTCCGGCGGCCGGGGAGACTACGTCCCCCCGGACCCCCGATAATGACTACGCGTGCTTCGCACGCTCCGCAGGTTATATGAGGGCTTCGCATTGCGCCGGTCAACGCTTGTTGCGCGGAAGAGGGGCAATAATACAGACCGCCGAACTGTGACGCCACCCCGTTGCCGCCATCAAGCTTTAAAAAAAGGCTCAGCGTAAAGCCTGGATAAAAACGATGAAATGCAAGGCGCGCGAACCGAGCGCGAGTGGAGCGTACTGAAGTACGTGACCGAGCCGCGAGGCGAAGCGCAACGAAGCAGTTCGCGTTTTTAGACAGGCTGGGAGGACGCCATGATCGCGCACTTCGACTGCTTTTCGGGAATCTCCGGTGACATGACCCTGGGGGCGCTCCTGGACCTTGGGGTTGACGCGGCGGATTTCCGCGAGGCCGTGAAAAGCCTCGGGCTTTCGGGCTACATCCTGGATATCTGTGAGGGCGAGCGCGGGGGCTTAAGGGGAAAGCGGGTGAACGTGGCGATCACCGAGCCCCAGCCGGAGCGCCGTCTTTCGGACGTGCGCGCCGTTATCGAGGGGAGCCCGCTTTCCGCCGGCGTGAAGGAGAGGGCGCTTTCCGTCTTCGCGCGCCTGGCCGGGGCCGAGGCCGCGGTCCACGGCGTAACGGAGGAGGAGGTCCACTTCCACGAGGTGGGCGCGGTGGACGCCATCATAGACGTCACCGGCGCGGCATGGCTCCTGGAGGCCCTTGGCGTCACGCGCGTGACCGCCTCGCCGCTTCCCATGGGCGCTGGCTTCATCCGCTGCGCCCACGGGCTCATCCCCAACCCCCCGCCGGCCGTGGTCAGGCTAACCGCGGGCGTTCCGGTCTACGGCGTGGACGCTGACTTCGAGTTCGTCACCCCCACCGGCGCCGCCATCGTTTCGACCCTCGCGGAAAGCTTCGGCCCGCCGCCCGCCATGATCCTGCGGAAGGCCGGCCAGGGCCTGGGCTCGCGGGACCTTGCCGGCCGCCCCAACGCGCTTAGGGTGCTTTTGGGGGAGCAAAAGCCCGAGCTTTCCCGCGACCGGGTGGCGGTCCTTTCCACCAACATCGACGACATGAACCCCGAGATTTACGGGCACCTCATGGACCGGCTCCTGGCCGCCGGCGCCCTGGACGTCCTGTTCATCCCCGCCCTCATGAAAAAGGGCCGCCCCGGCACCCTGGTGGAGGTCCTGGCCCCGCCCGAGCTTTCAGAGGCCATCACCCTGGTCCTGCTTTCCGAGACCACCACGCTGGGCGTGCGCCGCCACGACGCCGGACGCGTGACGCTCCCCCGCCGGGCCGTTACCGTCGAGACCCCCTTCGGCCCCGTGGCCGCCAAGGAGATCACCGCCCCGGACGGCTCTTGCCGCGTGGTCCCCGAGTACGAGTCCTGCCGCAGGCTAGCCCTCGACCGAGGCCTTCCCTTGAAGGACGTCTACGCCGCGGCCCTCAAGTCCTGCTCGTAAGCCTTCCGATTCTTCAAAAACAAAAGCGCCTCCGGCGGCCGGGGAGACTACGTCCCCCCGGACCCCCGATATTGGCGCGGCGCGTTTGCGAAGCAAACGCGCCGCGCAGCTTATATGAGGGCTTCGCATCCCGCTGCCCGGCGCCCCTAAGCGGGCCAAGCAAATCGTGCCGCTCCCCACAAGAGCCGGCGGAATTCGTTGCCGAAAAACACCATAACTCTAACACGTTGAAGTTATTCAGAATCCGAGCGTTCAAATTTTGAACGATCCCAACCACATGAAATTTTAAGGGAAAACCTATGGGGGCAAGTGTCGTCCTGCGGGGCGAAAGATGCGAAGCCCTCAAGAAATTTGCGGAG
>JAKAGN010000048.1 GCA_021815525.1 Deltaproteobacteria bacterium | reverse complement strand
ATGAGGGGCCCCAAAAAAACAAAAAACGGGCGTTACGCCCGTTTCCCTTGCGCGAAGCATTGTTCGGCACAAAAGCGCCACCGTTGGGTGGGAGGCTAGGAACCTTCCGCATCTGCAGCCACACAACGCCCCGAATTCGGTGGCGGGGACGCGCGCCGCGTGATGGGAAACAGGCCGCCGGTCGCCCGGCGAATTCCAGACACGGAAAACGTTCCGTGAAAACGTTTCTGGAGCGGGCAACGAGATTCGAACTCGCGACACCAAGCTTGGGAAGCTCGTACTCTACCAACTGAGTTATGCCCGCCTGCGGCAAATCAGGGGTCCTATAATACCGCGGCGGCGGCCTTGTCAAGGGCGTATTTCGGATTTGTGCGGTCTTTCGGGGGGGTGCCTGTGAATGTTCTCACATATCGAAGGGTTGGCATTGCAATGTAGCGAGGGACGTGCTATTGATGGAAGAACTGAAGAATCCACAGCCAAAGAGTCTTGGAAAGGGCAGGGCGGCGCCGGAAAGCTCGGACTCCCTGGGAAAAGGCGAAGTGCGGCGGCAATCCGGGTTTTTGAAGGAATTTTCCCGGCCCCGCCGGGGATCGAGGGAGGGTATCCGCGCGGGGAAGATGGGCTAATCTCTATAAAATGCTTGACTTTCGCGCCGTGGGTGGATAATGGTGCAGAATCGGCAACATATTGTGCCCGGTGTCACCGGTTTTCATGGTTTTTCCAACAGAAAGTCCATAACTTCCGTGCACCCCTCAGGCCCGGGCGCGGCGAAGGCCTCGGCCGCGGGGGGTGGTCCTTGCCGTCGGTAGGCCGGCGGCCACCTCATCCGACGAGTGGAACGACATGGCGCTATTCAAAAAAAGTGACAGTTTGATCGGCCTGGACATTGGGTCGGGCGCCATCAAGGTGGCCCAGATCCAGGAGAAGAAGCCCGGCGTCCGGTCCCTGTTCCGGTTCGGGATGATCGACATGCCCCAGGGGGCCATAGAGGACGGTCTCATCAAGGACCCGGAAGCCGTGGCCCAGGCCATCAAGGACCTGTGCGTGAGCTACAACATCAAGGAGCCCAACGCGGCCATCTCCATTTCGGGGCACTCGGTCATCGTGAAGAACATATCGGTGTCCAAGATGACGGAGGAGGCCATGCAGGAGAACCTCCAGGTGGAGGCCGAGCAGTACCTGCCCTTCGACGTGAAGGACGTCTACATGGATTTCCATATCCTGGGCGACGTCGAGGGCAAGGACGACCAGATGAACGTGGTGCTGGTGGCGGCCAAGAAGGACCTGATCGACGATTACGTGAGCGCCGTGGAGCTGGCCGGCTTGAACCCCTGCATCATGGACGTGGACGCCTTCGCCCTGCAGAATATCTACGAGGTCACAACCGACAAGACCACCGAGATCGTGGCTCTGGTGGACATCGGCGCCACCAAGACCAACGTCAACATCGTGAAGAACAACAAGAGCGTCCTCATACGGGACGTCTCCATGGGCGGCAGCCAGATCACCCAGGAGATCATGTCGCACGGGGGCTGCACCTTCGAAGAGGCCGAGAGCTGGAAGATACGGGCCGAGGAAGCCAAGATGGACGCGGAGGAGATGAACGACATAATCGCGCTGGCCTCGGCCCGCTGGTGCGAGGAGATCCGGCCCGCCATCGACTTTTTTTACTCCATAAACGAGGAGCGGCCCGAGCGGATACTGCTTTCGGGCGGCGGAGGCCTCGTCACGGGCTTCAAGGAGATGCTGGCCGCCGAGACGGGGATCCCGGTGGAAATCTTGAACCCGTTCACCTCCCTTTCGGCGAGCGATGAGCAGTTCGATCTATCTTACCTGAAGCGCGTTGCCGCCCAGGCCTCGATATGCCTGGGGCTGGCGCTCCGGAAAGTGGCCGACAAATGATACGGATCAATCTGCTTCCGTTTCGGGCCGCCCGCAAGCAGGAAAACGTCAAGCGCCAGGTGACGGTTTTCTTCCTGGTGTTCGCGTTGACCGTCGTGGCCATGTTCGCCGTACACCTCTGGCTCGGCAACATGGTTGGAGAGCGGGAAAAGAAAATGGCCGACACCCAGACCCAGCTCGCCAAGGTGCAGAAGCAGGCCGAGGAGGTGAAGGCTCTCCAGGCGCACCTGGCCATGGTTCAAAAGCGTCTCGACGTCATCCAGACGCTCATGGCCGACCGCTCCTATCCTGTGAAGCTCCTGGACAGCATGACCCAGTGGACGGTGACGGACCGCATGTGGCTCGAGTCCCTGGAGAGCACCAAGGAAAAGCTGAGCCTGGTGGGCATCGCCGTGGACGAGAACACGGTGTCGGTTTTCCACAAGCGGCTTGAGAAATCGGGGCAGTTCGTGGCCGTCAGTCTCGACCGCATGACGAAATCCACGACCTATCCGGGGCTCAACTTTCAGGAATTCTGGATCACCTGCTTCAAGCCCGTGAAGGAGGAGCCCAAGGAGGCCGCCAAGGGCGAGGCGGGCAAGGGCGAGGCCGCCAAGACCGAGGCGGGCAAAACCGAGGCCAAGGGAGGTGGGAAATGAAAAAGACGGACACCACCACCTCCGTCGGGGCCCTTGACAAGGTTGTGAACAGGGTCTCCCAGTTCACGAAAATCCAGCGCATACTGATCTGCGTGGTCATGTTCGTGGCCTGCGGCGCGGCCTTCACCCTCATGAGCTACAAGCCCAAGTTCGATGAGTACGCCAAGCTGGGCGAGGATCTCGCCGCCCTCGAGCAGAAGCTGGCCGATTATCAGAAGGTGGCCAACGATCTGGACAAGGTGAGGAAGCTCAAGGAGGAGGCCGAGCAGAACTACAAGAAGGGCTTGAGACTTCTGCCCGACCAGGAGGAGATGCCCGAGCTGGTGGACGGCATGTCCAAGGCGGCCAAGGAGGTCAACGTAGAGGTCTTGAACTTCCTTCCTCATGACAAGGTCGCTGGAACAGAGCTTTACGCCGTGAAACCCATCGACATGGAAGTCTCCGGCTCCTACCATAATATCGCGCTCTTTTTGGACCGCATCTCAAAGCTGTTCCGGATCGTCGTCATCAAGGAGTTCCGGATAACCCCGCTCAAGAGCGCGCCCCAGGCGGGACAGCAGGGCGCCGCGGTGGATTCGAGCATGCTGCAGGCGGCGATGAAGGCCGAGACCTACATGTTTGTCGAGAGCAAACCGGGCGAAGGCAATGAAGGCGGCAAGGACGCCGGAAAAGAACCTGGCAAAGAGGCACCCAAGACGGCCGATGAAAAAGCGAAGCCAAAATAGCCCGAGGCGGCGGACCGCAGTATTGTTAGCGGCGGTGGCGACCCTTCTGGTCCTGGTGATGGGTGTGGCCTGCTCCGACAAGAAGCCGGCGCCCGCAGCCGAGGCTCCCAAGGGCCCAAAGGCGGTCCGCAAGAAGATCATCATGGCTCCCTTTCCCGGGGAGGGCGTGCCCGCGCTGGCGGCGGGCGTGTCGCCAGCCATGGTCGCGGCCGCAGGGCCCGCGCCCGCAACGGCCAGCGTTGCGCCGTCGGGTGCAGCGGGTGCGACTCCGGCGGCGGGGCCCGTAAAGCCTCTCACGGCGGTTGCGGCGGCGGGAGGCACCTCGCCGGCCACCGCCGGCGCCGAGGGTCTGGGGGTTTCCTCCGCCACGGCCCTGGCCGAGGGAGGCGCGTTGTCGCCGGGAGTCCGGCTTGGGGGCGGGGCCGGGACCGGGATGGGCGACCTTACCCTTTCCTACTCCTACAATCCGGCGGGGAAGGTGGATCCCTTCAAGCCCATCGTGAAGATTACTCCGGAAGGAACCGCCAAGGTGGGGGCCGCAGCGGCCGCGGAACAGCCGCCGCCGCTTCCACCCGGGACGCCGCCTTCCATCCTGCCGGATTACGACTGGCGCCAGCTGAAACTTGTCGCCGTGATCGTACAGCCGGCGGGAGGCGCGGCCATGGCGATGGTGCAGGACCCCGCTACAAAAAAGGGTTACATGATCACCAAGGGGGTCCGCATCGGCAGGACCAACGCTCTAGTGACGGATATCACCATGGATTCCGTTACCGTGGAAGAGATGGTGAAGGACTACGTGACGGGGGAATGGCAGAGCCGTCCCCAGACAATACCAGTCAAAAAGACGGCCGGGGATTAAGGATATGAAGCGAACAAGGGATAGGCTTTTCGTGTCCGCCGCGTGGGTTGTCGCCGTTCTCCTGATCGGCGTTATGGGGTGTGCCGGGCAAAAGGGCGCAGGAACGGCGCCGCAAGCCGCCGCACCCGAACCCGCGGCCTCCGTGGCCGCAACGCCTGCCGCCGCTACCGGGCAGGAAGCGGCGGGGCGGATGATCTCGGCCGTTTCCGTGGAGGATACGGCCGACGGCGCCCGCGTCACCGTGAAGGGGAGTGGCCCCCTTACCTACACGGCCGTCAAGTCCCCGTTCTACCAGGGGATCGACCTCTACTTTCCGGACACCGGGGTGGCCGATCTACCCAAGGAGACCACGCCCAAAAGCGCGCTGGTCCGAAGGGTGGGCATATCCCGGGCCGGAAACGGCCATCCCTCCGTGAAGGTGGAGATCGGCTTGACGAGCGACGTCCCCTTTACGCCCAAGCAGGAGGGGAACGACCTGGTGCTCCTTCTGGGCAAGGCCCCGGCCGCGGCCGAGACGCCGGTGACTGAGGTGGTGCTGGCGCCTTCCCAGCCAGCTCCGGCCGCGTCCGAGCGCGCGGTGGCGCCTGCTCCGCAGGTGGCGCCCGAGGCGAGCCAGCCTGCGGCAAAGGCTCCGGCGAAGGCGGCTCCGTCCATCCGGCTGGTCCCCCCGAAGAAATCGGCGCCCGCTGCGCGCAAGGCGCCCGCCGCAGCGGTGGAGACCTCCGGCGGGGAGGCCTTCTTGCGGAAAGCCCGCCTGAAGCAGGTTGATTTTATCCAGGAGCAGGGCGGGCGCTCTGTGATCCGCGTTTCCACCACGAGCCCGGTGGATTTCACCCTGGAAAAGGCTGGCGCGAAGCGTCTCATTCTCAAGCTTCCCGGTGTGTTCATCCCCAAGGAGCAGCAGCGGCCCCTCATCACCACCCGCTTCGACGCGGCGCCGGACCGGATCGTCCCGGTGATGCGCCGGGACGGCATGGCGACGGTTTCCATCGAGCTCAGGGAGATGGTGCCCTATATGGTCAACAAGGAGGGGGACACCATCCTTCTTCACCTGGAGGCTTCGCGGATTCCGCCGAGGCCGCTGGCCGAGGCCGGTCTTCCCGATTGGGAGGCCGTGATGCAGGAAACCATGGCCCAGGGCGAAAAGGGGGAGCCGGCGGCGGCCGAGGGCGGAGAGGCCAAGGCCCCCGCGGCCGGCAGCCTGGAAATCTTCGACACCACCCACTCTTCATCGGAGCCCCTGCGCTTCACGGGGGAGAGGATAGCCCTCGATTTCTACAAGACCGACATCAAGAACGTCTTCCGGATTTTAAAGGAAGTGTCGGGCTTGAACTTCGCCATCGACAAGGACGTGGAGGGGGAGGTCACCCTTACCCTGGACCGCCCCGTGCCCTGGGACCAGGTGCTCTACCTCATTCTTCAGATGAATCAGCTTGGCGCCGTGCGCGTGGGCGACATCATCCGCATCGCGCCCATAACCACCCTGGACGAGGAAAAGAAGGCCGCGGTCGACCGGGTGGAGGCTGAGAACAAGAAGAAGCAGATGGAGCAGGCCGCGAAGGTGGTGGAGGATTTCCACAAGAAGGACCAGGCGCCGGAGCGGCTGGCCTACATCCCCATAAACTACGCCAAGTGCAAGGAAGTGGCGGATCATCTCCAGAGCATCATGGAGGACAAGCCCACCTTGTCGCAGGACGGGCTGCGGGTGGAAACCACCCAGGTGAAGCGCTTCCCCAACGTCCGCTGCGACGAGCGCACCAACATGGTTCTCGTCACGGATACCGACGAGGACATCGCGGCGGCCCAGGACATGGTGGCCAAGCTGGACCGGCCCACGCCCCAGGTCATGATCGAGGCCCGGATCGTCGAGGCAACCACCTCCTTCTCCAGGGAAATCGGAGTCGGGTGGAGCGGGGACGCGGGCATCCAGCCCGGCGACTCCAATGCCGGCAAGGGCCCGCAGCGGGGCTATGACATGCTGGGCGGCACCTACGGCTACAACTGGGCGGTGAACTATCCCCTTTCCACCACCGGTTACGGCACCTTGGGGCTCAACTTCACGCGCATCATGGGCCTAAGCCCCCTGACCCTTAACGCCAGCCTGTCGGCCCAGGAGTCTCGGGGCAACATCCGGATCGTTTCAGCGCCCAAGGTCCTGACCCTCGACAACAAGAAGGCCACCATCAAACAGGGCCTGGAATACCCGGTCAAGAAGCTGGACGATTCGGGCAACACCACCATCGAGTATCATGACGTTGATCTGCTCTTGGAGGTTAAACCCCACGTGACGGCGGACCGCCGGATATCCCTCGAAATAAAGACCACCAAGAACGACCTGGGGGAAATCTACGCGGGCGAGCAGTCCTTCAACACCAAGGAGGCCATGACGGAACTCCTTTTGAACGACGGGGACACCGTGGTGATCGGCGGCATCATCAAGACCGATCAGCGCGACTCGACGGACGGGGTCCCGTGGTTCAACAAGATTCCCGTTTTGGGGTGGCTTTTCAAATCGGACACCTCGACGGACACGCGCGATGAGCTTCTGATTTTCATCACGCCGCGCATCGTGGACGTGGAGCGTTAGTGGCCCGAAACAAGAGAAGGGTCGAGCGGGGGGACAATGCAGTCGGGAAAATCGCCAAGGCATTTTGAGGGGACTCCCATGAAGATAGGTCATGAAGGAACAGGCAAGACGGCGGCTTTTCGTCGCGGGGAAGGAGTCCGCGCAGCGGCGTTCGTTTTGTTCACGCTTTTCCTCCTGCTTCTTGCCGCGTGCGGGCCTGGCGGCTCGTCCGCCCCGGCCACATCTTCGGGGAGTTCCACCACGTCCGGGACGACCCCCACAACCTCGTCCAACATAACGTTCACCGGAACGGTGTACGACAACGTGGGAAACGCCCTCAAGAGCAAGACGGGGGTGGTCTACGTCTTCAGCTCCACGTACCGGCTCGACACCAACGGGTTCGGTCAATTTTCCCTTGATGGAATAACCGGGAACCACACCATATTATATAGCGATCCGTCTTCGGGTTTTTCCGATTTCGTCCGCTGGGTGACCCTCACCTCCGGCTCAACGGCCAAGGAATATTTCCCCCTTCACGGCTTTGCCGGAACCAGCAAGACCGTGCCGGCCGCGGCGGGCGACTTCATTGTGTCGAACGCCCTTTCCGACGGAGCGGGGAACGACTACACGGCGACCCTTAGGGTTCCGGCCCAGATTTCCATGAAGTTCAACGTGAACGGGACTCTCGTGGCGAGCGCGCCGGTGAGCCTTGAAAACATCGATCTCAACACCACGCTTCCCTTTCCCCTCCCGGAAAGCAAGACCAGGACGGCGGGCCTGAACAACACCGTGGAGCGCCAGGCGCCGGTCGTCGCCGTGTCCGTGGGGCCCGCGCTTCTCCGCGACCTCGAGCCCAACGCATCTCAGCCGGGCGGGCAGCCCACCGTCCTCACCCTGCCAGACCCCTACAACACGCCGGCCTTGAAGGTTCTCCATTACAATGCCGAGGCCCACGAGTGGCAGACGGTGCCCAACCCCGCCAACGGCAACCAGCCGTACACCCTGGCCGACGCGAAAAACGGAATGCGGATCAAGGAAGGCGGCTTTTACGGCGTGTTCGCAGAGGACCGCTCCCACCTGGGGAACGCATCCGGCGTCATTTCAAAGCCCGCCGGCACCATCGTGTTCCTGGGCGACCAGTATCAGGTTCTCGGCACGGACGGCCGGGTGAACTTCACCGACATCCATGTTCCCTACAACGGGCGTCCTCTCACCGTCACCATCCTGGACCCCACCGTGAGCCCGCCCGAGACCACCACCTCCGTCTTCATGGTGGAGGCCAAGAACAACGACATACCCGACATCGGCGAGGAGGTGGCCTCCGTCACCCTGTCCGCCCTGCCGGCGGCAACGGTCACCGCGGACGGAACCTCATCCATCACGATCCAGGCCGAGGTCAAGACCGCCGCGGGCAACGCCGCGCGTAACGGCATCGTGGTGAACTTCAGCCTGTCGCCCTCCAATCTCGCCGATCTTTCGGTGGGCTCGGCCCAGACCTCCGGCGGGACCGGCAAGGCCACGGTGACTCTCGTCAGCCGGACCACGGTATCGAGCGACCTCAAGGTGAAGGCCTCGGCCCAGGGCATCGCGGCCACCGATCTTCCGGTGTCGCTGGTGCCGGGCGCTCCGGCCGCGGTCATCCTGACGAGCGATTACAGCACGCTGGTGGCCAACGGCGCGTCCAGGGCCGTCATCACGGCCAGGGTCCGCGACGCCTTCGGGCATCCCGTGGCTTCCGGAACCTCGGTGACCTTCTCCGCCAAGAAGCCCGGCGGCGCGGAGTACACCGACATCGATCCCAAGACCGTCACCATCGAAAGCGACCAGGCCCAGGCGACCCTCACGGCCAGCGCGACCGCCGTGGCCGGCGTTTACACGGTGACGGCGGTTTCAGGCTCGGCCACCCAGTCCCTCCCAATCGCCTTCACCTCCGCGCCAGTGGGCTCGGTGGTGGTTACCTCGGGGTCCACCAGCGAAATAGTGGCGGACGGCAAGACCTACGTGGGCTTGGTGGCCACGGTGAAGAACAACAACAACCTGCCCATGCCGGCCGGAACGCCGGTCGTCTTCACCACCACGGCGGGTACCCTGGCCTACACCGCCGGCGCGGGCGGCACGGACCGTTTCGTGGGGACCGTGAGCGGCGACGACGGTACGGTGGCGATCAACCTCTACTCAGCAACCCATGTGGGTGTGGCGGACGTGCGGGCCGAGTCGGGCGGACAGAGCGGGACCGCCTCCATTCGCTTCATCCCGGGCGCTCCGGCCTCCATGCACCTGTCCGCTGATCCCACGACGCTCCTGGCCGATGGCGTGAGCCTGGCCACAGTGACGGGCATTGTCCTTGACGTCAACGGGAACATCGTGAAGGACGGCAGCATTGTCAACCTCGCCATCACCACCGGCACGGGAACGCTTTCTTCCCTGCAGGAGACCACCAACGGCGGAATGGTGACCGTCAAATACACGGCTCCGTCAACGGCTCCGGCCGGCAACGCGGCCGTCATCACGGCCACGGTGGGCAACGCTCCGCCGGGAACCGTGACCATCACGCTGACCCCGCGGGATACCATCGTGGGAAGCGTTGCGGTGTCCTCCTCCTCCTCCCAGGTGGTGGCTGACGGGGCCCAGTACGTAACCCTCACGGCCACGGTCAAGAATGTCCTGAACCAGCCCATGGCCGACGGCACCACCGTGACCTTCACCACGTCCATTGGCGCCCTGGGCAACCCGCCCGGCGGCGGCGGCGTAGTAAGGCTCGCCACCACCATTTCGGGCGGGGCCGGCCGGGCCACCATGCGCCTCTACAGCGCCACCACTACGGGCACGGCCCAGGTGGAGGCCGACTCGGGCGGCGTAAGCAACACAACCTCCGTGGTCTTCATCCCCGGGGCCGCGGCCCAGGTCAGCGTAAGCACCGATCCCGCGGTGCTCACCGCCGACAACGTGAGCACCAGCACCGTCACCGCGGTGGTTAAGGACGCCAACGGCAACCTCGTCGCGGACGGCACCTCCGTAAGCTTTGCGGTGCCCGCCGGCAGCGGGACGCTTTCCGGAGTCTCATCGGTCACCCAGAGCGGGATCGCCCAGGTGACCTACACGGCGCCCTCGTCCGTGCCGGCGGTGAACCCCGTCGTGGTGACGGTGAACTCCGGCGCCGCGCCGGCTGGAACCGCCAACATCAACCTCGTGGCCTCCCAGGTGCCGGTGGGGCAGATATCCCTGTCCACCGGCGGCAGCGCGCAGCTTGTGGCTGACGGCGCTTCCTTTCTCACTCTCGTGGCAACGGTTTTGAACGAAGACGGGCAGCCGGCTCCCGACGGCACGGAGGTGATCTTCTCCACCACCGCCGGCACCGTGAACCTTCCCGCGAGCGGCGGCGGAACCAACCGCTTCGTGACCCAGGTGAGCGGGGGGGCGGGGCAGGCCCGCGCCAAGCTCTACAGCGGCACCCGCGTGGCTGCGGCCACCGTCATGGCTGAAGCTGGCGGACGCAACGCATCCACCGTCGTCACATACATCGCAGGCGCTCCGGCCCAGGTGCAGCTCTCCGCCAGCCCGGCGAGCCTCACCGCCGACGGCAACAGCACCAGCACCGTGAACGGCGTGGTTCTCGACACCTACGGCAACCCCGTGGCCGACGGCAACAAGGTGACCTTCTCGCTTCCGGCCGGGGCCGGCCAGCTGTCGTCCCTGTCCCAGGATACCAAGGACGGAGCGGTCCAGGTGACCTACACCGCTCCCTCGTCGGTGCCGGCGGTCAACCCCGTGGTTATTTCGGCCCAGGTGGGTAACGCCCCGGTGGCCACCGTTCCCATCAACCTTTCCGGGCCGGTCATCGGGACCATCAGCCTCTCGGCGAATCCCGCGAGCCTGCCCGCGGACGGCCGGAGCACCGGCTCCATCACCGCCACGGTGACCCTGGCGGGCGGCGGCCAGGCCCCGGACGGGCTCGTCGTGAACTTCTCCATCGTGGACGGAGGGGGCACCATTACCTCCTCGGTCACCACCGCGGGCGGAGTGGCCGTGGCCACCC
Organism: Deltaproteobacteria bacterium; assembly: GCA_021815525.1. Lineage (GTDB taxonomy): Bacteria > Desulfobacterota > Desulfobacteria > Desulfobacterales > Desulfatibacillaceae > JACRLG01. The sequence continues at coordinate 880 of JAKAGN010000048.1, read as the reverse complement.
TGACCTCCGGCGTGAACCCCGGAACCGCCACCGTCCGCGCGGAGGTGGGCGGCAGGCGCGCCGAGATCCAGGTGCCCTACCAGCCCGGCAACGTGTCCCTGACCGTGGTTCCGTCCTCGGTCCTGGGCACGGGCCGCGAAACCGCCACCGTGAAGGCCGTGGTGACCCAGGCGGACGGCAAGGCCGTCACCGACACCTTCATCACCTTCTCCCTCTCCGATGAAGATATGGGAGCGCTTTCCCCCAGCACGGCCCGTACCGACTCCAAGGGTTACACCGAGGTGAGCTTGAAGGCCGGCACCAAGGGCGGAACCCTTACCGTTACCGGAACCTGGCTGCGGGGCGCGACCGAGGTGCAGGGCACTGGAACCCTGGTCATTCAGCCGCCGCCGGCGGTGATCGGAGTGAACTCCGTCAGCCAGACCGCCATCAGTCAGCGCGGCCAGGGCGGGAACACCACATCCGTCATCACCTTCGACGTACGCGACTCCCAGAACCAAAGCGTGGCGGATGGTTACCGGGTCAACTTCTCCATCCAGACCGGCCCCAACGGCGGGGAATCCCTCACGCCGCTCTATGCCTACACCAAGAACGGGCAGGTCAGCACCACGCTGCGTTCCGGGTTCAAGGCGGGGCCGGTCACCATAAAGGCCACTTACAACAATGACACCAGCGTCACCATCTCCACATCCAGCATCGCCATCTCCAACGGGCCGCCCGTCGGGGAAGCGTTCGCCCTCAATCTCGGCACGCTGAACGTTTCGGGTCTGAACCCCCAGACGCCCAACCTGACCGTCCCGGTCTCCGTGACGGTGGGCGACGTGGTGGGCAACTCGGTTCCCAACGACACGGCCATTTCCTTCAAGACCTACAACACCGG
>JAKAGN010000494.1 GCA_021815525.1 Deltaproteobacteria bacterium | reverse complement strand
GGGGGGCGGGGGAGGGGGTAACCTTTTCGCAGAAAAGGTTTCCCCCTCCCCCGCAAGACCGAACGGTTACGGTATGCAAGGGGGAAGGCGCGCGTGGGATTTGAACTTGAGCGCGGCGGGTGCTAAGTTAGAAGGATGATTTCGGAACCCCGGGCAGAGAGCGCCTCCGCGTCTTACCGCTGGATACTTCCGGCCGCGGCGGCCTTCCTTTTTTCTGCGGCGGCCCTCCACAGGACGACGGCCGACCCCGACCTTTTCGGCTACCTCAACTTCGGCGGGCTTTTTTGGGGCGGGGGGGGATTTCCGCGCCACGACGTGTTCTCATACCTCCCTACAGCTCCGGAGTGGATTTACCACGAGTGGCTTTTCGGGGTCCTTCTCCAGCCCGTTTACGGGGCATTGGGAGGAGCCGCGCTGCAGGCCTTCCGCTGGGCCGCCGCCGCGGGCGCGCTTTTCTTGTGCCTCGCGGTCGCCCGGAGGCGCGGGGCGACCCGCTTCAGGATGGCCGTGGGGCTCATCCTGGCCTCCGTTCCCTTTGCCATAGGCTTCGGTCCGGTCCGGGCCCAGGTGCTCACCTACCTCTTTTTCGCCCTCACGCTCTATTTTCTCGACCGCTTCGCCCGCGACGGCAGGGGCCGGCGTCTCGCGGTCCTGGTTCCGGTCTTCGCGTTCTGGGCCAACTGCCACGGCGGCTTCGTGGCGGGCCTCGCCCTGATCGGCCTTCACGCGGCCGCCGCCGCCCTCTCCCGCACGCGGGTTCGGCCCCTGCTCCTTCTCCTTGCGGCCGCGAGCCTGGCGAGCCTTATCAACCCTTACGGGTTCGCCTACTGGGGCTATCTGGCCCGGGCCCTTTTCATGCCCCGGCCCGGCATCGGCGAGTGGCTCTCCGTGTGGGACGCCGCCCGACTGGGCCTTTACCTCGACGCCTCGCTCCTGTTCGTCATATGCGCGGCCATCGCCCTGCTCCGCGCCCCGGGGATGCGGCCGCGGGACCCGGCGGCGCTTTTGGTGCTTTCCGCCACGGCGCTGGAGGGTTTTCTGCATCACCGGCACATCGTCTTCTTCGCCCTGGCCTTCCTCGCCTATGTTCCGCCGCTTTTACTCGTACGGCGGGCGGACCGCCTGCTCGCGGCCCTCGGCGTGGGGTGGAGCACGGCCCTCTTTGCCGGGTGGTGCGTGGCCGCCCCGCCCCAGGGCCCGCCCTGGCGGCTCGCGGCCCCGGACACCAGCGCAGCGCCCCCGGGGGCCCTTGGCTACCCGGAAAGCGCCGCTCTGGAAATCCTACGCAGGGCGCCGCTGGGCCGGCCGGTCCGGGTTTTAACCGAGCTTCACTGGGGCGAGTATCTTTCATACCGCTTTTATCCCCGGATACTGGTTGGGGTGGACGGCCGGTACGAGACCGTGTTTCCCACCGGGATACTGAACGAATATCTCGATTTCGAGCGGGCGGGCCCGGGCTTCGGCCGCTTTCTCGACCGCTATCCCGCCGACGCGGTCCTTGCGGCCGCCGGCTCGCCCGTCGACCGCCGCATGGCCCGGCTTCCGGGCTGGACCGCGGTCTACCGCGACCAGGGGAGCGCGGCTTACGTCCGGGCGGGCGGCCCTCCGCCTTGAAGGAGCGGATCATGCAGAAAAATGTACCGGCCCGCGGGGGCGGCGGGGTGCTTTTCGTGGTGGCGACCCCCATCGGGAACCTGGAGGACGCAAGCCCCAGGGCCCTGCGGGTGCTCCGTGAGGCGGACGCCGTGTTCGCCGAGGACACCCGCCACACCATGAAGCTTCTGGCCGCCCACGGGATACGCGTGCCGCTCGTTTCCTGCCACGAGCACAACGAGGCCGAGCGGGTGGCGCGGCTGCTGGATCTGCTGGCGGAGGGCAAAAGCGCGGCCCTGGTTACGGACGCCGGCACCCCAGCCATCTCCGACCCCGGCTATCGCATGGCGGCGGCGGCTTGCGATGCGGGCTTTTCCGTGACGCCGGTGCCCGGGCCCTGCGCCTTCGTGGCGGCCCTCTGCGCCTCCGGCCTTCCCACGGACAGCCACTATTTCGCGGGCTTCCTGCCGCGAAAGGCCGGCCGGCGGCGGGAGAAAATCGAGGAAATCGCGCGCCTTTCCGCCACCCTGGTATTTTACGAGTCCCCAAGGCGGGCCGGGGCCTTGGCGCGGGAGCTTCTCCAAATCCTGGGGGACCGGCGGGCGGTCCTGGCCAGGGAGCTCACCAAGATCCACGAGGAGTTTTTGCGGGGAAGCCTTTCGGAGATCGCCGCAGAAATCGAGCGCCGCGGAGACTTGAAGGGCGAGGTGACGCTCCTGGTGGCGGGAAGGGGCGGCGGGGCGGAGGAGCCCGGCCCCGGCGGCTGGGAGCTGGCGCTCAAGGAGGGGCTCGCGGCCGGGCGGCTTCCGCTGGCGCGGCTCGCGGAGGATGTGGCGGCCCGCTTCGGCCTTGCCCGGCGCGAGGTTTACGCCCGGGCCCTGGCCCTGAAGGATGAGGCCGGGGAGGACGGCGAAGCTCCATGAAGGTTCAATTTTTAGTGCTGTAATGATAACATGTTGAATTGAAAGTGTTTTAGAAAGGGCGAGGGAGGGGGGACGGGGAAACTTTATTATGCCAAGTTGCATTGAAAAATAGAGCATCCCGGCTTTGACCGATCCATGCGGATACTTTTTTCCCAAGCCCCCAGGCTTCGGGCAGTGAGATGCGAAGCCCCCCAATAGATAGCGGTGCGCGTTGCTGCGCAACGCGCACCGCTAATATCGGGGGTCCGGGGGCGGTCTGCGCCCCC
>JAKAGN010000493.1 GCA_021815525.1 Deltaproteobacteria bacterium | reverse complement strand
CAAAAAGGGCATCAGCCCCGAGAAGGTGCGTGAGGCGGCCAAGATCGTGAAGCAAAACAGCGGGATAAAGCTCTCGGGCCTCTTCATCCTGGGGCTTCCCGGCGAGACCCGCCAGGACAGCCTGGAAACCATACGCTTCGCCACCTCGCTGCCTCTCGACATGGCCCAGTTCTCGGTCCTGGTGCCCTACCCGGGCTCGGAGATTTTCTACGACCTGGTGGAAAAGGGCGAGATCGACACGGGCGTTGCGCCCGACGGCAGCCTGGACCCGTCCGTCTGGCTCCGCTACTCCTCCTACGTCTCCTACACCGACAACGACCCCATCTGGGTGACCCCGGGCCTTTCCTCCGCCGAGCTGAAGGCCCTCCAGAAGAAGGCGGTGCGCTCCTTCTACTTTCGTCCCCGGCACTTCGTGGCCCAGCTTAAAAGGCTCAACCTTTCGAGCCTGCCGACCATGGTGAAGACGGCCTGGGACACCTTCTTTTGACGGGCTCCCGAAAAACGCGATCTGCTGTGTTGCGCATCGTCTTGCGGCTCGGTCACGTGCGAACAGCACGCTCCACTCGCGCGCGACTCGCGCGCCTTGCAGCTCATCGTTTTTCGAAAGCCCGTCGCCGGGTGCCTTGTTAAAAAGCAATAGTATCGAAAGGCAACTGCATGGACGACTTCCCCGAGTTCATGAAAACGCCGGAAAACGCCATTGCGCAGGCGTCGCAGTCCAAGGGCGCGCGGGGCTGGATATACGACGGCGCCGACGGCAAGCAGGTGGCCTACTGGGTCTGCGACAAAGACGGCGTGTCGGCGGAGCACGTCCACGACTTCGACGAGTACTTCACCGTGCTCCAGGGCAGGTACACCCTGATCCTGGGCGGGCGGCGCATCGATGTTTGCAGGGGCGACGAATATTTCATCCCCAAAAACACGCCCCACGCAGGGGAGTTTTCGGCGGGCACCAGGACGATCCACTGCTTCGGCGGCCGGCGCGCCGGGCGTGAGGGAAAACCTTGAGGGAACAAGGCCCATCCATGACGGACCAGCCCCAGCCTTTCGCCGGAGCGGGCAAGCCGGGCTTTTCCCGGGCCCTGGCGGCCGTACTCATAGTGCTGGCTGGGCTTATGGCCTACGCCAACACCTTCAGCGCGCCCTTCGTCTTCGACGACAAGGTGAACGTCTTGGACAACCCCTCCATACGGAGCCTTACGCCCGTCTCGGCCGCCCTTTCGGCCCCGCCCGGCAAGGGCACGGCGGGCCGGCCCATCCTGAACCTCTCCTATGCCGTAAACTACGCCGTCTCGGGGCTTTCGCCCTGGAGCTACCACGTGGTGGACTTGGCGATCCACCTTTTGGCCGGGCTCCTCTTGTTCGGAATCGTGAGGCTGACCCTCGAAACGCCGCGCCTTGCGGGCCGTTACGGCGGCCGGGCCCCCTTCCTCGCGTTTTCGGCGGCCCTCTTGTGGACCGTTCATCCGCTTGCCACCGAGGCCGTCACCTACGTCACCCAGCGGGCCGAGTCCGGCATGGGGCTCTTCTTCCTGGCCTCGCTCTACGCGGCGATCCGGGGCTTCGGAAAGCGGCCGGTGAACATCTGGCACGCCGCGGCCGCGGCCTCCCTGGCCCTGGGAGCGGGCTTCAAGGAGGTCATCGCGGCCGCGCCGCTGGTAATCCTCGCGTGGGACGCCGTCTTCAACGAACGCCCGCCGCTCAAAGCCCTCCGGCGCTCCTGGTTCCTCTACGCCGGGCTTTTCCTGGGGCTCATGTTCCTGGCCGCGCTCGTCGCCGGCGGCGGCACCGCCGGCGCTGACCCCATCGACCGCTCCGTAAGCCGCCTCGCGTATCTCGTGACGGAAGGCGGAGTGATCCTCCATTACCTCCGGGAAAGCCTGGTGCCCGTGGGGCTCGCCTTCGACGCCCAGGACTGGGACACGAGCCTCACCGCCGGAAAGTTCCTGGCCGCGGGCCTTACGGGCGCGCTGGTCATCCTCACCGCCTGGGGCCTTTTCCGCAGGCGTCCCGAAGCCTTTTTGGGGGCTTGGTTCTTCCTGATACTGGCCCCCACCTCGTCCTTCATGCCCCTCAAATGCCCGGCCTACGACCACCGCATGTACCTGCCGCTGGCGGCGGCCGTGACGGCCGTGGTCCTTTTTGCGGACCGCCTCCTTTCCGGGCGCTTCGCGCGGGGCGGGGCCAAGGCCGCGCCCGCGGCCGTCCTCCTCGTGGCCGCCGCGCTCCTTATCGGGCTCACACTGGCCCGAAACCATGAATACCGCTCCGACATCGCCATCTGGACGGACACCCTTCAAAAGCGCCCGAAAAACGCACGGGCCGAGCTGAACCTCGCCCAGGCCCTGGAAAACGCCGGGGACCCCGCAAAGGCCCTCGTCCACTACGCCAGGGGGCTCGCCATGACCCCGGACCCCCGCGAGGCCGCCCGCGCCCACTTCAACATGGCCAACATCCTCTCCGCCCAAGGCCGCAGCCAAGACGCCGAAAACCACTACCGCGCAGCCATCGAAATCCTTCCAGCCTTTCCCGAGGCCCTCACGAACCTGGCGGTCCTCTTCTCCAATTCGGGCCGCTACGACGAGGCCGAGCACCTCTACGACCGCGCCCTCTTCTACAACCCCAGCCTCGCCGCCGCCCGCTTCAACTACGCCGGCCTCCTTGCCCGCCGCGGACAATGGGCCGCCGCCGCCGGACACTACGAGGGAGTCCTGGCGCTCCTCCCGGACTACGCCCCCGCCCGCGCCAACCTCGCGGTGTGCAGGGAAAAGATGAGGTGAGAGC
>JAKAGN010000492.1 GCA_021815525.1 Deltaproteobacteria bacterium | reverse complement strand
GATGCAGGCAGTAGGAGGCGTTGACAAGCCGGAAGCGGCCCGAAAAGAGGTCCTGATCCACGGTCTTCAAGTCCTGGCGCACGGTTTTCACCCCTGGCAGGCTCTCCCGTATGCCGGAAAGCGCGTCCTCCGAGATGTCTAGGGCAGTCATGGAGGCGGAAAGCCCGGCGCGGCCCAGGGTCTCGGCCACAACCCGGGTCCAGTACCCCGTCCCGGCCCCCACGTCCAGGACCTCGATGGCGTCCCGGGTCGAAAGGGCCGGCAGCAGGGCCGAGAGGCTTTCCGTCAGGCTTTTCGTCTCGCTCTCGTACTTCAGGAGATTGGCGGTTTCGCTTAGATCCGGATGCCCCACGGCCTTCAGGGAGCCCGAAAGCCTCTCGTGAAGGCCCTTCCAGTAAGCGCTGTTGTCGTAGGCCATGAAAAACCCTTTCCGGCTTCCCGCCCCGGTTTCAGGCCGAAAGCGAGTTTTGGAGGACGAAGCGCACGAAGGCCTCGTAGGAGTATTTCCCCGAAGCCACCACCTCGTCGTGGGCGCGGCCGGTCATCTCCTCCCGCAGGCGGTCCGAGGCGACAAGCTCCAGCACCTCCTCGATGTTGGAAAAATCGCGCCTAAGCTCGATGTAATGCACGCCGGGCGAAAGGATCCCGTTGTAAGCGCCCTCGGTCAGGACCTGGCAGGTGCGGGTGGCGCAGGCCTCCAGGTGCCGGGGGGAGATGGCCGAAAGGCCGAAGGAGCCGTCGAGACCCGGGAAGCAGGCGGCCTCGATCTCGGAGAAGGAGGCCTCCGGGTGCTCCCTGACGTAGGCCAGGGTTCGCTCGTGGATGCTGCCGTCCCGGTCCAGGATGCTGGTGCCGCCCTCCACGCCTATGGTGTAGCGGCAGGAGAGGAGGAAGCGGTACCAGTCGTTCCCCAGTATGGTGTCGCGGTTTGCGGTGGAGATGTCGATCGGAATCCCCCGCAAGGGGGCCTCCTCGAGGAAGAGGTCCGCGATGTCCTGCTTCAAAAAACCGTGGCGGCCGAACCAGGCGTAGGGCCTGCCCGCCGTGCGGTAGCCCACGCCGATCCGGCGCGGAAGGCCCTTTGCCGCGAGCCGGTCGATGGTGGAGAGGGTGCGGCGCGAAAGGTAGCCGGTGAGCACGCGATGGAGCCTCACCTTTTCCCGGTCCACGGTGTCGTAGATGTTGGGCCACTCGGACTCGGGGGCCACCGAGAAGACCGCCGTAAGGCCCATCCCGTTCACGAAGTCGCACAGGATGTCGGTGGATATGAACTCGTCCTGGGGAAGCCCGATCTTGGGGGCGTCGAGCTTTTTCAGGGGCGTCACCTTCTCCGCGAGCCTCTTGAAGCCCTCCCGGTTCCAACGGGTGCACAGGAAAAGCGTGTCGAATATGACGAGATCGAAGGGGATGCGCCAGACGAGCTTGGGGATGCCGGAAAAGGCCACGTTGAGATAATGGCACCTGTGGCCCGAGTAGTCCCGGAAGCAGTAGAGGTGCGAAAGCGTGGTGGGCCGAAGACGCGGCGTGGCGCAGAAATAGACCAGGAGTATGTTTTTCTTCCGATCTCCCATAAAGGCTCAGTAGCCCTCCACCACGCCGTCGGACCGGCGGCGGAAAGAGCGTATCTTGGTGGCCTCCGCGCAGATCTCCAAGGGGCGGAACAGGGGCGCCGCGAGCCATCCGGGCCATCCGGCCGTGGAGGTGGGATCGGAAAGGCCCTTCTCCAGGGCCGGACGGACGAGCCGGTCGTAAAAGCGGCTCCGGCGGGCCGTCTTCCGCCAGAAGTCCCGGGGGGAGTCGGGAAGAAAGCCGTCCTTGACGATTTTCTCCACCCGGAAACCCACGCCCGAAAGAAGGTCCGCAAGAACCGTCTCGTCGAATGAGCGAAGATGCACGAAGCGGTAGGGGCACCCGAGGTGCGGGGTGTAGTTGAGGAGGTTCTCCCGGTAGGGAACCCTGACGAAAAAGCGCCCGCCCTTCTTGAGGGCCCGGTTTACGGAAAAAAGAAAGGAGGAGACGTTCAGGACGTGCTCCATGACGTCGGTGGCCGCCACGCAGTCGAACTCGTCCGCGAAGGGGAGGTTCTCCGCGTTGGCGCCAAGGGCCGTCACGCCCGGAAGCCCCGAGTAGGTCCTAAGGTAGGAGGCGGCGATGTCCACGGCCGTCACGCCGTCGGCCCCGGCCGCCAGAAGCGCCCGCACCACGAAGCCCTTGCCGGAGCCCACGTCCGCGATCCTCTTTCCAGCCAAAGGCCCCATGATGCGGATGAGGTTCTCCGCCTGGTTTTTGATGTAGCGCTCGTCCTGGATGCTTTCATTAAGGTCGCGGCCGGCGATCTTCTCGTAATTGTCGAAGTAGTCGGAAAGGACCGGGTCCTCGCGGTCCCTCCGGCCCAGGTAGAAGGGAATCCCCTCCCTAAGCTCCCCCTGCCAGCCGCAGGCGTGGCAGCCGGGCGGAAGGCTTTCGGAGATGGCCCGGGCGCAATCGGGGCATATTCTCATTCCGTTTTCTCCTCGTGCCCATCAAGGCGCCGGGTGGTCCATGAAAGCCTGGGGCGCAGCACTCCCCCGTACATGTCCATGTAATCCCCCCTGAGCTTTCCGTCGTCCAGGGCGTCGAAGGACAGGCAGTGGTCGGCCCGGAAGCCCTCGCCATAGTAGAGGCCCGATCCTATGATGGTGACGTGGAAACGGCCGTTGTTGAAAAAATCGCCCGGGATGACGCAGCGGCTTACGTAGCGGCCTTTTTCCAGTGCCTTGCCGTGAAAGCTTCTCTCCTGGTTGGAG
>JAKAGN010000491.1 GCA_021815525.1 Deltaproteobacteria bacterium | reverse complement strand
AAGATGGACGGCGACGCCCGCGGCGGCGCGGCGCTGTCCATAAGGAACGTCACGGGAAAGCCCATCAAGTTCGTGGGCGTGGGGGAAAAAATCTCGGCCCTGGAGGCCTTTCATCCCGATCGCATGGCCTCGCGGATACTGGGGATGGGCGACGTCCTCACCCTGATCGAAAAGGCCCAGGAGAACTTCGACGAGAAGAAGGCCGCCGAGCTTGAAAGGAAGCTTAGGAAAAGCCAGTTCACCCTGGAGGACTTCAAGGACCAGATGGCCCAGGTGCGCAAGATGGGCTCCATCGAGGAGCTTTTGTCCATGATTCCGGGCTTTTCCAAGATGAAGCAGATGAAGGACATGAAGGTGGACGAGAAGGAGTTCGCCCGCATCGAGGCCATCATCAACTCCATGACCCCCAAGGAGCGCGCCGATTACGGCATAATCAACGGCAGCCGCCGCCGCCGCATCGCGTCGGGCTCCGGCACCACGGTCCAGGACGTGAACCAGCTCATCAAGAGCTACGACCAGGTTTTGAAGATGATGAAGAAGTTCAACAAGGGGGGCATGAAGGGCATGGGGCGCCTCCTGGGAATGTAAGGACTCCAAGGCGGAATCAACACGCAGGTTTGCAGCACAGGCACGCCCCGGCCGAAGAACCGGCCGGCCGCGGAAAACAAGGAGAAAAGGAAAGAATGGCGACGAAAATTCGTTTGGCGCGTCACGGAGCCAAGAAAAGACCCTACTACCGCATCGTGGTGGCGGACAACGACTCGCCCCGCGACGGCCGTTTCATCGAGATCCTGGGGACGTACAATCCCCTCACTGAGCCTGCCAGGATCAAGCTCGAGACCGAGCGGGTGCGTTACTGGATCAAAAGCGGGGCCCAGCCCACGGCCACCGTGCGGAACATTCTGAAAAACGAGGGCGTGCTGGCGGCCGCGGCCGAGACGCCCGCCGAGTAGCGCCCTCCGGAACGCGCGAAGGGCTTTTTCTCCTCCGGATTTCACCGACCGGGGCGGTGCATCGTTGCGCCGCGCCGTCCCGGTTTTTCCATAGTCGCCCTGCATGGCTTTCGGCATCGTCGGATCGGACATCGCAAGGAGAAGCGGCCATGAAAGACTTGGTCAAGTTCATCGCAGAGGCCCTGGTGGATCATCCGGAACAGGTGGAGGTTTCGGAGGTGGAGGGGGAGCAGACCAGCGTGGTGGAGCTCAAGGTGGCCAAGGAGGACCTGGGGAAGGTGATCGGCAAGCAGGGCCGCACGGCCCGCGCCATGCGGACCATCCTTTCCGCGGCCTCGGCCAAGTTGAAGAAGAGAAGCGTCCTCGAGATCATCGAGTGAGTTTTTCCCGGGCGCATCTTTGCGCGCAGCCAAGCCTTGGAGGGGAGCCATGAAGCGGAAAAGCCCGGCTAAGGCTCCTCCGGGGCTCCTCCACGTGGGAACCGTCGCGGCGGCCCACGGCGTGGCAGGCTCCGTGAAGGTGATCCCCCACGTGGCGAGCCTGGATTTTTTCGCGCCCGGCGAGCGCCTTCGCTCGGATGAGCGCGACCTTACCGTCATGGACTGCCGCCGCGCCCACGGGGCGCTGGTGCTCTCCTTCGAGGGCGTCGGCGACCGCGACGCGGCCTCGCTCCTTCGCGGCGCGCGGCTTTTCGCGGACCGCTCGCGGCTTCCGGCCCTGGAGGAAGGCGAGTACTACTGGGCCGACGTCATAGGGCTTGCGGTCTTCACGGTTTCGGGGAAGCGGCTGGGAACGGTCACCTCCATCATCGAAACCGGCGCCAACGACGTATACGCGGCGACCGACGAGGCCGGCGGGGAAACCCTGATCCCGGCCCTTGAGTGGGTGATAAGGGAAGTGGACATAGCCGGAAAACGCATGGTGGTGGATCTCCCCGAGGGCCTGTGACGTGGATTTCTTGGTCCTTACGCTTTTTCCGGGCATGTTCTCCGGTTTTTTTTCGCTGGGGGTGCTGGGCCAGGCCGTGGCCGACGGCAGGATCAATGCCCTGGCCCTCGACATACGGGACCACGCCCTAGGCCGGCACAAGACGGCCGACGACCGGCCCTTCGGCGGCGGCTCCGGCATGGTGATGAAGCCCGAGCCCCTCTCGGCCGCGGTCCGCGAGGCCCGCGAGAGGCTTCCGGTGGCGCCGGTGGTGCTCCTCTCGCCCCAGGGCCGCCGTTTCAGCCAGGAAATGGCGCGGGAGCTGGCGGCCGCCCCGGGGCTCATCCTGGTTTGCGGCCGTTACGAGGGCGTGGACGAGCGTTTTGTTGAAAAAGATGTTGACCTCGCGGTCTCGGTGGGCGATTACATCCTTTCCGGCGGCGAGCCCGCGGCCATGATCGTGATGGACGCGGTGGCGCGCCTTGTTCCGGGGGTTCTCGGAAACGACGAATCGGCGCTCACGGAGTCCTTCGAGACCGGGCGGCTGGAGCACGGGCACTACACCCGGCCCCGGGACTTCGAGGGCGATGAGGCGCCGCCGGTGCTCATGTCCGGGCACCACCTCATGGTGGAAAAATGGCGGCGTGAAACGGGCCTGCTGCGGACCCTGGTGCGCCGGCCGGACATGCTGGAAACGGGGCTTACCAAGGAAGAAATCGCCCAACTTGTCGCGTGGAGCGAACGGATTGCCGGTCTCATCGCCTCTCAAACTGTACGTGGCGCTCATTCATCATCCGGTCCGGAACCGGAACGGTGAGACCATAGCCTCGGCGGTGACGAACCTGGACCTTCACGACATAGCGCGTGCGGCCAAAACCTTCGGCGCGGCGGGCTTTTTCGTGATTACGCCGGTGGA
>JAKAGN010000490.1 GCA_021815525.1 Deltaproteobacteria bacterium | reverse complement strand
CGCGGTCAACATCATCGACACCCCCGGGCACGTGGACTTCACCATAGAGGTGGAGCGCTCGCTTCGGGTCCTTGACGGCGGCGTGCTGGTATTGTGCGCCGTGGGCGGGGTCCAGAGCCAGAGCATAACGGTGGACCGCCAGATGGCCCGCTACCACGTACCGTGCATCGCCTTCGTCAACAAGTGCGACCGCTCCGGCGCGAACCCGGCCAAGGTGGCGGCGGACTTAAGGGAGAAGCTCCACCACAACGCCGTGCCCCTACAGCTTCCCATAGGCCTGGGGCAGGACTTCGCGGGCGTGGTGGATCTGATCCGCATGAAGGCCCTGTATTTCGACGGCGACAACGGCGAGACCATCCGGGAGGAGGACATCCCCGCCGATATGGCGGAGGCCGCGGAAAAGGCCCGGGAGACGCTGGTGGACGAAGCCTCCATGTTCTCGGACGATCTGATGGAGGAGGCCCTTTCGGGCGAGGTGACGGAAGAGCGGCTGATGGCGGCCGTCCGCGCGGGGACGCTCGCGCGCAAGATGACGCCGGTCCTTTTGGGCTCCGCCTACCGCAACAAGGGCGTGCAGCCTCTCCTGGACGCCGTGAACCTCTATCTTCCGCATCCCGGGGAGAAGGAGAACACGGCGGTGGATCTCGATCATGGCGAGGAGCCGGTGATCCTTGACCCCGACCCCGCAAAGCCCCTGGTGGCGCTGGCCTTCAAGCTGGAGGACGGCCGCTACGGGCAGCTCACATACGTCCGCGTGTACCAGGGGACCCTGGCCAAGGGCGGCACCATCGTGAACGCCCGCACCGGCAAAAAGGTCAAGGTGGGCCGGGCCGTCATGATGCACGCCAACCAGATGGAGGACATCCCCGAGATACCCGCCGGCACCATAGGCGCGCTTTTCGGCGTCGAATGCGCCTCCGGCGACACCTTCACGGACCCGTCCCTGAACCTTTCGCTCACCTCCATGCACGTGCCGCGGCCCGTTATCTCGCTCTCGGTGGCCCCCGCCGACAACAAGAGCCAGGCCGCCATGGCCAAGGCCTTGAACCGCTTCACCAAGGAGGACCCCACCTTCACCTGCAAGGTGGACCAGGAAACCAGCGAGACCATCATCTCCGGCATGGGCGAGCTGCACCTTGAGATCTACGTGGAGCGCATGAAGCGCGAGTACGGGGCCACGGTCACCGTGGGCATGCCCCAGGTGGCCTACCGCGAGACCATCACGCGGCCCGCCGCCTTCAACTACACCCACAAGAAGCAGACCGGCGGCTCGGGCCAGTTCGGACGGGTGGCGGGCGGCCTGGAGCCCTCGCCCGAGGAGGATTTCGTCTTCGACAACAAGGTGGTGGGCGGCGCCATCCCCACCCAGTTCATCCCGGCCTGCGAGAAGGGCTTCCGGGACTGCCTTCACAAGGGCCTCCTTCTGGGCTTTCCCGTGACCGGCATAAAGGTCTATATTGACGACGGCGCGTCCCACTCCGTGGACTCCTCGGACATCGCCTTCCAGGCCGCGGCCCGGGGCGCGTTCCGGGAAAGCTACATGAAGGCCAAGCCCGTGATTTTAGAGCCCATCATGAAGCTTTCGGTGGAAAGCCCCACCGAGTTCCAGGGCGCGGTCATGGGCACCATAGTCCAGCGCCGGGGCATCATCCTAGGCTCCCAGGACGAGGGGCCCCTGTGCCGCATCGAGGCGGAGGTGCCGCTTGCCGAGATGTTCGGCTACTCAACGGTGCTGCGCTCCTCCACCCAGGGCAAGGCCCAGTTCACCATGGAATTTTCCATCTACCGCAGGGTTCCGGCGGAGGTGTCAGAAAAGCTCGTGGCGCAGGCGCGGGACGCCAAAAAGAACGTAGCTTAGAAGCCTGGCTAAAAACGCGATCCGCTGTGTTGCGCTTCATCTTGCGCTCGGTCACGTACGAAAAGTACGCTCCGCTCGCGCGCGACTCGCGCGCCTTGCGGCTCATCGTTTTTACCCAATCTGTGATCCCGCCATTATTGACGGGAATGTAAAAGAGTGACGAAACTGAAAAGCGCCGAACGTTCAGGTCCACTGAAAACGCGGTTCAAGATGTTCCGATAAGTCGGTTGTAAGGAGTAAGAGAATGTCTCAAAACATCATGGGGGAAAATCATCCCCTCTCCCTTCTCGCCCAGAGCCTTCCCGAAGGGGAGATGGGCGCGGTGCTGGCCAGGCCGGGCACCGGCAAGACCGCAGTCCTGGTGCAGATAGCCCTTTACCACCTCCTGGCCGGAACCAACGTGCTGCACGTCTCCCTCGACCAGAGCGTGCGCAAGGTGGCCCTGTGGTACGAGGAGGTCTTCACGCCGCTTTCGGCCCGCCAGGGCTGGCCGGAGACCCTCGAGCTGTGGGAGACCATCCTGCCGCACCGCTTCATCATGGGCTTCTCGGCGGACGGCTTTTCCGCCCCGCGCCTCATGGAGCGCCTGGCGGATCTTACCGAGCAGAACATCTTCTATCCGCAGGTGCTGCTGGTGGACGGGCTCGATTTTTCCAACGGAATCTCCGTGGTCCCCGAGATCAGGAAGCTTGCGGAGGATTACCGTATGCGGGCCTGGTTCTCGGTGCGCCTGGGGAAGGTTGAAAGCATCATGGAGGACGGGCTTCCCAAGACCTTCTCGCGGGTTTCGGAGCACTTCTCCCGGGCCTTCATCCTGGCGCCCCGGAACGGCAACATAGCGGTCTCGCCCGTTAAGGCCAACGGCCTGCCGGACATGGCGCTGGACCCCTCCACGTTCCTGATCGTTTAAGGGAAAATCCGCGGGGGGAGGGGGAGGGG
>JAKAGN010000489.1 GCA_021815525.1 Deltaproteobacteria bacterium | reverse complement strand
CTACCTCGATGACCTTGCCGCCGCCGAATCGGAGGGCCGTAACCTCATGACCTTGAAGTACGCCCGCATGGACGACCTCATCCCGCCCCTCACGGAAAGCCCCCTCGTAGAATCCATCGCCGATGAGATGTGCGCCTGGCAGCGGGAGCTTGCGGGCGTCTACCCGGCGCTTCTCGGGCGGGGCCGCAGGCTTTCCGGGGACGAGGCGGGGGAGCCGGACACCTCCTTTTATCGTTATATAACGGGCGAGCTTGAGACCTATTCGGAACAAACCTTGCAATATCTCTGGGACGACGTATCGGATTTCAAGCTTGGCGGGCGGAACATGTCGGAGGCCATCACCCTCGCAATGGTCCGGGGCCTGGGTTACGCCACGCTTGCGGAAGCCGAAGATGCCCAGCGTAGGCGCTGAGCGGGGATGATTAGCCGGAGAAAGGCCGAAACCTATTCGGGCCGGTCTTTTCTCCGCGCGGCGGTTGCCGGGCGGACGATTGCGTTGCCCTCCATAACCTTGCTCCGCGTTGCTGCGCAACGCGGAGCCATCATCGGGGGTCCGGGGGGACGTAGTCTCCCCGGCCGCCGGAGGCGGCTTTTGCTTCTAAACGGGAGGATATGATGGATCCCTTGTTGGAAAAGAGATTGGCCGAACTGGACGCCGCGCGGCGGAAGGCCCTTCTGGGCGGCGGGGCCGAGAAGATAGAAAAGCTCCACGCCAAGGGGCACCTCACGGCGCGGGAGAGGCTTGGGGCGCTTCTGGACGAGGGGAGCTTCCTGGAGCTTTACCAGCTGGCCGGGCACGCCCTGGACCAGCCCACGGACGGCATCGTGTGCGGAAGCGGTGAAATTCACGGCCGCAAGGTCTTCGTCTACTCCCAGGACCGCACGGTGCGCGGCGGCTCGGTGGGCATCGAGCACGGGGTCAAGATGTACCGCACCATCGAGCGGGCCTTGGAGATGCGCGCGCCCATGATCGGCCTTCACGACTCGCCGGGCGCGCGGGTGCCCAACTCCAAGGAGCTGGACCTTTTGTCCCAGTTGAAGCGCTCGATTTTTTCCAACATATCCGACAAGCACGGCGGCAGCGTCTTCTACCCCAACACCCTGGCCTCCGGCATCATCCCGCAGATTTCGGCCATCCTGGGCTCCTGCGGCGGCATCTCCGTCTACAGCCCCGCCCTGAACGACTTCATCTACATGGTGGACAAGACGAGCCACATGTTCATAACCGGGCCGCTTATGGTCCAGATGGTGACGGGCGAGGCCATAAGCATGGAGGATTTGGGCGGGGCGCGGGTTCACGCCCAGGTCTCGGGCGTGTGCGACTTCCGCTGCCCGGACGAGGCCTCGCTTCTGGCGGACATCCGCACGCTCCTGTCGTTTTTGCCCCAAAACTGCGACGAGGATCCGCCCGTCTACGACACCGGCGACGACCCGGGCCGGAGCTGCGAGGAGTTGCACGACATAGTGCCCGTCAACCCCAACAAGCCCTACGACGTCCGGAAGCTCATCCGCGTCATCGCGGACAGGGGCGAGTTCTACGAGGTGAAGGAGGAGTTCGCCCGCGAGGTGGTGACGGGCTTCGTGCGTCTCGACGGCCGCAGCGTGGGGATAGTGGCCAACCAGCCCAACTTCCTGGCCGGGTCGCTTACGGTAAACTCCTCCGACAAGCAGGCCCGCTTCGTCCGCTTCTGCGACTCCTTCAACATCCCCCTGGTGTTCCTCGTCGACACCCCGGCCTACATGCCCGGCTCCGACCAGGAGTTCGCGGGCATCATCCGGCACGGCGCCAAGGTCCTCTACGCCCTCTGCGAGGCCACCGTGCCCCGCATATCGCTCGTTCTCCGCAAGGCCTACGGCGGCGGAAACCTGGGGATGGGCGTCCTGCCGGGTCTCGGCACCGACATGGTCCTGTTCTGGCCCACCATGGAGACCGGCATCTTAGGCGCAGAGCAATCCGTCATGCTCCTCTACGGCCAGTCCTCAATGGGCGACCGCGAATACCTGGACCGCAAGCTTGCCGAGTACCGCGAAACCTACGCCAACCCCATCTACGACGTATCCTCCAACATCAACGTGGAGGACGTGGTGACCCCTTCCGAGACCCGCTCCTACCTCATCCGGGCGCTTTCCATGCTCCGCGGCAAGCGTAAGGAGCGCCCCCCCAAGCGCCACGGCAACATCCCGCTTTAAAGGCGGGGAAAGGATTGCGGGGGAAGGGGGGAGTAAAACCTTTGCGCGCAAAAGGTTTTACTCCCCTCCTCCCCCGCAAATCCTCTCTCTTTTAACGCAAGCTGGTATTAAACCCCGCCGGAGCGCGATACGGCGCGGCGCCCGGAACGCAAAGCGCGCCGCCAGGAAGCTTCGCGGCCCCTATTGACCGAAGATTTACTTTTTTCGCGTATCTCTCTTGCCAAACCCCGCTTCCCTGGGATAAATGTGGAGGACTTTGCCCGGGATATAATCCATGATGAGGATGCGGAGCGGCCCCCGAGCGGGGACGCAAGGCGAAGCCCGGTCGGGAGCGCTTCTGGAGGCCTGCATGTCCCGATGGAACGACAAGAGGGTGATGGTGGAGGATCTTCGGAGCCTCGCCCGGTTTTTCGCGCCCTTGTATCTATTGGCGGTCTCGACGCTTAGGACCTACATGGAGACCGTGCCCTTCGCGGCCGACCAGGAGCAGCACGCCTACTACCTTTCCGTGCACCACGTGTTCTGGTTCTGCGACACCCTGCTTCTGGGGATGCTGGCGCTCCACTTCGTCACGAAGGTCCCGGTGAAAAGGCTCGTGTGGCTTTGCTA
>JAKAGN010000047.1 GCA_021815525.1 Deltaproteobacteria bacterium | reverse complement strand
CGAAAGCGAGTCGATTTCGTCGCCGAAAAACTCGACGCGGAGCGCCTCGTCCTCCTCGTAGGCCGGGAATATCTCCACGCGGTCGCCCCTCACCCGGAAGGCGCCCCGGTGGAAGTCCACGTCGTTTCTCTCGTACTGCATGGCCACGAGGCTCTTTATGACGGCGTCCCGGCCGGGCTCGTCGCCCGCGGCCATCTCGAGCCGCATGGCCAGATAATCCTCCGGCGCGCCCAGGCCGTAGATGCACGAGACCGAGGCCACCACCAAAACGTCCCGGCGCGTCAGGACCGAGCGCGTGGCCGAGTGGCGGAGCTTATCTATCATCTCGTTAATGGAGGAATCTTTTTCGATGTAGGTGTCGGAGGCGGGGATGTAGGCCTCGGGCTGGTAGTAATCGTAGTAGGAGACGAAGTACTCCACCGCGTTTTCGGGGAACAGCGACTTGAACTCGTTGTAGAGCTGGGCCGCCAGCGTCTTGTTGGGGGCGATGACCAAGGCGGGCCTGCCCATGCGCGCTATGACCTGGGCCATGGTGAAGGTCTTGCCGCTTCCCGTGACCCCCAAAAGCACCTGAAAGCGCTTGCCGGCCTCGATCCCCGCGCACAGGGCGTCGATGGCCGCGGGCTGGTCGCCCTTGGGGGAAAACTCGGAGACGATCTTGAATTCACTCATTTATCCCGCGAACTTCCACGTGGTGCCGTTTGGCCCGTCCTCGATCACGACCCCCATGTCCTTGAGCTTTGCGCGCACCGCGTCGGCGGCCTTGAAGTCCTTGGCCTTGCGAGCCGCGGCGCGCTCGGCGATGAGGGCTTCAATTACGGAGGTGTCCGCGGAGGATTTTTCGGCCGCGGCCTCCTTCCGGGTCTCGAAGTAGCGGGCCGGTTCCTGGGAGAAGAGGCCGAGAAGCCCGCCCATGGCGCGGATGTCCAGGGCAAGGCCCCTGATTTCGGCGGGCTCGCCCTTTTCATCCATCAGCCGGTTGGCCTGGCGCACGGCCTCGAAGAGCACCCCAAGGGCCGCCGCCGTGTTGAAGTCGTCGTCCATGGCCTCCCGGAAGCGCTCGGGGTATCCGCTGGACCCGTCGGCCAGCGGGCCGGGCAAAAACTCGCCCGCCCGCAGGAGGCACGAGTACATGCGGTCCAAGCCCGCCGCCGCGTCGTTCATGGCGGAATCGGAAAAATCCACGGGGCCTCTGTAATGCTTGGAAAGGAGGAACAGCCGTATCGCCTCCGGGTGGTATTGCTTCAAGGCCTCGCCCACCGTGAAGAAGTTTCCCAGGGATTTGCTCATCTTCTCCGAGTTCACGTTCACGAAGCCGTTGTGGATCCAGTATCTCACGAAGGAGCCGCCGAAGGCCGCCTCGCTCTGGGCTATTTCGTTTTCGTGGTGGGGAAAGATGAGGTCGCTGCCGCCGCCGTGTATGTCGAAGCCGTGCCCCAGCTGCTGCCGGCTCATGGCCGAGCACTCGATGTGCCAGCCGGGCCGTCCAGGCCCCCAGGGGCTCTCCCACGAGGGCTCGCCGGGCTTGGCGCTCTTCCACAGCGCGAAATCGAAGGGGCTTTCCTTGCGCTCGTCCACGTCCACCCGGGCGCCCGCCTCCATGTCCGCCAGCTTCCGGCCCGAAAGCTTGCCGTAATCGGGGAAGGCCTCCACGCGGAAGTAGACGTCGCCATCTATGACGTATGCCGCGCCCTTTTTCAGAAGCTCCGTCACAACCTCTATTATGGGGCCTATGAACTCGGTGGCGCGGGGCTCGAAGGAAGGCCGCAGGACCCCCAGGGCGTCCATGTCCTGGTGGAACTCGTCGATGTAGCGTTCGGCGAGCGTCTTGGGGTCCTCGCCACGTTCGGCCGCGCGGCGTATGATCTTGTCGTCCACGTCGGTGAAGTTCCGCACGTAGGTCACGCGGAAGCCCGAGGCCAGAAGGTGCCGATAGACCACGTCGAAGACCACGGCGCTTCTAGCGTGGCCCATGTGGGCCGAGTCGTAGACCGTGGGCCCGCAAACGTACATCCGCACAAGCCCCGGCTCCCCCGGAACGAACTCCTCTTTCCTGCGCGTAAGGGTGTTGTAGACAAGTAGCGGCATTTATGACTCCCGTTCAAATATCGCGGCCACACACTGGGCCGCCATTCCCTCGCCACGGCCCACGAAGCCCATCTCCTCCGT
This sequence comes from Deltaproteobacteria bacterium, assembly GCA_021815525.1. GTDB lineage: Bacteria > Desulfobacterota > Desulfobacteria > Desulfobacterales > Desulfatibacillaceae > JACRLG01. The sequence continues at coordinate 9,517 of JAKAGN010000047.1, read as the reverse complement.
GGTGGTGGCCTTCACGTTCACCCTCTCCGGCGCAACCTTAAGGATGCGGGCGATGTTCTCCCTCATCTCCATGCGGTATGGCCCGATCTTGGGGGCCTCCGCCAGAAGGGTCGCGTCCACGTTTCCCACCGCGAAGCCCTTTTCCTCCAATAGCTCCACCACGCGGGCCAGAAGATCTGTGGAGGCGGCGTCCCGGTACCTTTCGTCGGAGTCGGGAAAATGAACGCCTATATCGTCCATGCCCGCAGCCCCCAAAAGGGCGTCGCAAACGGCGTGCAGCAGGACGTCGGCGTCCGAGTGGCCCAGAAGCCCCAGGTGAAAGGGGATGGAAACCCCCCCCAGCACCAGCGGGCGGCCCCGCACCAGCCTGTGAACGTCGTAACCGAAACCCACGCGCATCGGCTTTTCCTTTCGCATGACCATGCGGCCCGGCCACAAAATGCCTTAAAACGCGTCCAACATCAAGCCCCTGCGGCTTGCGGGCAGGACTCCCGCAAAAGCCTCATTCCGTTTTCCCGGAACACCTTTTGGTAGAAATCCCGCGAAAGCCCAAGCTCCAGGAGGTGCTCGATCTCGAGCCTTCTTGGCATGATGAGGTTCGGGAAATCCGAGCCGTAGACGATCCTGTCGCGGTTTTTTTCGAGCCTTGCCGTTCCCTGGTCGTAGGAAATCCCCGGAAGAAAGGAGAAGGATGTGTCCATCACAAGCTTTTCGGAGCTTTCCAGAAAATCCATGAACGCGCCGTACTCCAGGCCCCCCATGTGGGCGATGTTGGCGGGAATTTCCGGGTAGCGCCCAAGAACCTTCTCGAAGTGCTCCGCCCCCACGAAGGGGTTTCCCACCGGGCCCGTGCCCACGTGGAAAAGGATGCGCTTCTTCTTCTCCATGACAAGCTCGTAGAGGGGAAAGAGCCGCTCGTCGTGGGGATAGAAGCGCTGCACCAGAAGCTGGAGCTTGACCCCCATCACCTTCGGATGATCCAGCACCCTGGAAACCTTCGCCATGCACTCGTCGTCCTCAGGGTGAAAGGCGCAGAAGCAGTAAACGCCGCTGCTTTCGTCCAGAAGCTCGCGGTTGAAGGCGTTCAAGGCCTCCGCCATGCCCTTCTTGTGGGCGTAGTTGGAGTAGACGATGGGCCCCACGCCCTTGGCGCGCAGATAGTCCACCGCCTCCCGCCAGTAGAGGCGGTGAATCACCTCCCAGCCGTAGTCGGTCACGAACCTTTTCCAGATGGCGTCGAAGAGCCGGTCCGGGAAAAGGTGCACGTGAAAGTCGATCATGGAATCGGGCAGGCGGCCCGCATGTTCGCTCATGTTTCGCGCTCCCTTCTTCCGGGACGTTATGGTCTTGAGGGCCTTTCCGCGTCAAGGGCAATTTCCCTGTTGAGCGCATGATCGTCTCATGCTATGGAATTACCGCTGTGAGAATCATACCGCCGTCTTGCCTGCCACCGAAAGAACAACGACATGGATGCACCGGCCTCGCGGCGTCCCGAGTGCTTCGCGCTCCTTTCACGGGTCTTTCCCCAAGGCCCGGACGGGCTGCGTTCCTCGCCCGAGGACTGCTTCGCCTGCCCGGAAAAAACCGCGTGCCTTAGGGAGGCGCTTTCCGGCGAAAACGGTTTGAGGTTTACGGAGGAGCGCATGGAGCGGGCCTCCGCGGCCGGGCTTCTGGGCTTTTTCGAGCGCTGGAGCCGCAAGAAATCCTTGAGCCGGAGGCGCGCCAATACGCCCTCCGCCAAAAAATAGAAGTGGAGACATAAAAATCCATGCTGACCGTCAAGGACATCGACATCCAGGGAAAGACCGTCTTCGTGCGGGTGGACGTGAACGTGCCCCTGGACGCCAACGGAACCATCACCGACGACACCCGGATCCGGGCCGTCCTTCCCACCATCAACTACATCCTGGATGAAAACGCCAAGGTCATCATCGCCTCCCACATGGGCCGCCCGGGCGGGAAGGTGGTGCCCAGGCTCTCCCTCGCCCCGGTGGCCCGGCGCTTCTCGCGCCTCCTGAACAAGGAGGTGAAGCTGGCGCCGGACTGCATTGGCCCCGAGGTCAAGGCCCTGGCCGCCGCCATGCAGCCGGGGGACGTGCTACTCCTCGAAAACCTCCGCTTCCACCCGGGCGAAACCGCCAACGACGAGGAGTTCGCCAGGGAGCTGGCCTCGCTCTGCGACGTTTACGTCAATAACGCCTTCGCGGTGGCCCACCGCGAAAACGCCTCGGTGGTGGCCATAACCAGGTTCGTCCCCGTATGCGTTGCGGGCTTCCTGCTGGCAAGCGAGCTCAACTACTTCGCCCGCGCCATGGAAAACCCGGCCCGGCCGGTTGTGGCCATTATCGGCGGGGCCAAGGTGTCCTCAAAGCTTCCGGCCTTCAAGAACATGATGAAGCACGTGGACAAGTTCGTGGTGGGCGGCGCAATGGCCAACACCTTCCTTAAAAGCGTGGACTACGACGTGGGCAAATCCCTCGTGGAGGACTCCAGCATCCTCTGGGAAGCCCGCAACCTCATGAAAAAGGCCCAGGAGGCCGGCATCAAGTTCTACATCCCGGTCGACGCGGTGGTGGCGGACCGGAACGACGAGGCTGCCGCCACCAAGATCGTGCCCATAAGGGAGGTGCCGCCCGACTGGATGGTGATGGACATCGGCCCGGCCACGGCCCTTCTCTACTCCGAGGTTCTGGCCAGCGCCAAGACCATAATCTGGAACGGCCCCATGGGGGTCTTCGAGATCGACGCCTTCTCGCGCGGAACAATGGCAATGGTTAACCACGTGGCCAACTCCTACGCCCTTACCATCGTTGGCGGCGGCGACACCGACGTGGCCATACACCGGGCCGGGGAAAGCCACCGCATAACCTACATATCGACGGGCGGCGGGGCCTTCCTCTCCCTCATGGAGGGCCAGATTCTCCCGGCCGTGGCGGCCCTTGACGAGGCGGCCAAGCGCCTGGGCCAGGGGGACTGAGAACGCGAACTGCTGCGTTGCGCGTCGCCTCGCGGCTCGGTCACGTATGAACAATACGCTCCCTTCGCCGCTCGCTTGCGCGCCTTGCATTTCATCGTTCTCAGCCCCCCTGGCCGGGGCAGGAGCGGAAACGAGGAGAGAGAAAAAGGGACTGGAAGTGAAGCCTGGATAAAAACGATGAGCCGCAAGGCGCGCGAACCGAGCGCGATGGGAGCGTATTGTTCATACGTGACCGAGCCGCGAGGTGAAGCGCAACACAGCGGATCGCGTTTTTAGACGGGCGGGCGCTATGGGAGGATAAGGTGCCCAGCCATTGGATGTACCGGGAAGATCTTTCCGTCTTGAACCGCGTCCGCAGGTCCTTTTACGAGGTCCTGCGGGACGAGCTGGACCAGCACGCCCTCACCTGGAGCCTGGTCCAGTCCTACAAGAACTTTCTCTCGGCCGGCCTTCCCTATCCCTACGCGGAAAAGCGCGAGCTGAAGCCCCGGGCGCGCCTCTCGCCGGGCGAGGTGGAGCACCAGAACACATTCCTCATCCTCTTCGTGGAAGACACCATCCCGCCCGCCCACAAGAAGTACATGCGCTTTTTCGACTCCAACAAGGCCACGCGCCAGAACTTGTTGAACTACAAGGCCATACCCTTTTCGCTCTCGCTGGAGCGGAACTTGAAGAACCTGGAATCGGTGAAGTTCTTCGACTTCTTCGAGAAGCTCCTCCCCGTCGACTACGCGCTCCTGATCCAGCGGGACGCCTCCACCAAGGCTCGCAACCGTTACCGCCTGACACACTTCCACGTGCGGGTGGACTGGCCCATAGCCGACGCCGCGGAGGACTTGGGCCGGCACCTTCGCTACATCTCGAAGGACCTTTATGAGCGCGGCGACACCTACGCCGAGGACCTCCAGAAAAAGTTCTTCGAGTATTACTCCGTGCCCTTCGGGGCCGGAGGACGCCGCACCGCCGCGTCCGTCGCCTCCCAGTACCTGCGAAAGCTCCCGTGCGTGTCCACGGTTTACGTGGCCTCCAGCGAAACACGGGGGCTCATCCGCATGTCGGAGAGGGACGTGTCGAAGTTCGTCCTGATACCCCTCACAAAGCTTGAAATCGGCCACCTGTGCGAATTCGCCGCCATTTCCCAGACGGCCTTCCGCAAGAACTACCTCATAGCCCGCGAGGGCGACAACGGGGTCGCCATCTTCCGCGTGACCTACAACCGCACCGAGCACGCGCGGCCGCCCGAGGACGGAAAAATCCGCGAGCTGCGCTCGGACCTCCACTGGCTTACGGTGGACTCCCAGCACATCATACCCAGGCCCGGCGTGCGCCAGTTCTCACCGATCGTTCATAATATAATTTACACGTAGCCAAGCCGATTGCCGGCTTGGTTCCCCCGCCGCTTCATCGCTTGTGACGGCCCTTGGATGGCTGAAGGATTTGCGATTTTGCATGATGGAGAAAAAAAGAATGATCTTGGATGCTTAATGAGAGAGCGTTCATAATTTGAACGTTCAATTTTTGAACGTTCAAATTATGAACGATGCAACAAACTTAAATTCAAGGCAAAAAATCGAAGATATTCATTTAGGCTTGGTACCGCTGATTCCGCGATATGCTCAGTGCGCCTCCGCCCAGTTTTTGCCTTCGGCCATGTTGACGGTCAAGGGTACCGAAAGCTCCCACACGTTTTCCATTATATGGCGGACGAGGTCCTTGGCGGACGCGAGTTCATCTGGCGGCCCCTCGAAGACCAGCTCGTCGTGGACCGTGAGGAGCATGGCGGTTCTCATTTTGCGGTCCGAGAGGGCCTTTTCGACGCGGATCATGGCGATCTTGATGAAGTCCGCGGCCGTGCCCTGGATTGGGGTGTTGATGGCGATGCGCTCGGCGGCCTCCCGGAGGACGCGGTCCTTGCCTGTTATCTCGGGGATGAGGCGGATGCGGCCGGCCAGCGTGGTGGTGCGGCCGGTGGCCCGCGCGCTTGAGATTGCTTCCTCCACGAAGCCTTTCACGCCCGTGTAGGTGGAAAAATAGCGATCCATGTAGCGCCTGGCCAGCGACTGGGAGATGCCCAGCTCGTTTGAAAGCTTGAAGGGTCCCATGCCGTAGATGAGGCCGAAGTTGATGCTTTTGGCCTGGCGGCGCATTTCCTCGGTTATGAAGGCGGGGTCCAGGTCGAAAATTTCGCTGGCGGTGCGGGTGTGGACGTCCTCGTTCTTGCGGAAGGAGTCGGTGAGGACCGGATCCTTGGCGCAGTGGGCGAGGATACGAAGCTCGATCTGGGAGTAGTCCGCCGAAAAGAGCACCCAGCCGGGCTCGGGCACGAAGGCGGCGCGGATGCGCTTGCCCTCCGGGCTTCGGATGGGGATGTTCTGGAGGTTGGGGTCGGAGCTTGAAAGGCGGCCGGTGGCGGCCACGTTCTGGTTGAAGGACGTGTGCACCCGGCCGGTTTCCGGGTGGATCAGGGAAACCAGCGCGTCGGCGTAAGTGGACTTCAGCTTCGCCAGCGTTCGGTAGCGCAGTATCTGGGCCGGAAGCTCGTGGGCCGGGGCGAGCTCCTCCAGAACCGTGACGTCCGTGGAGTAGCCGGTTTTCTTCTTGGTTTTCTTTCCGGTGGGAAGCGAGAGCTTCTCGAAGAGAACGTGCCCCAGCTGCCGGGGCGAGGCGATGTTGAAGGGCCCGCCGGCAAGCTCGTAGATTTTGCGCTCCACATCCAGCATCTCTGCCGTAAACTCGCGGGAAAGGGCCGCCAGGTGCTCGCGGTCCACCCGGATGCCCCGCATCTCCATGCGGGTCAAGACCGAAACCAGCGGCATCTCCACGTCCCGGAAGAGATCCGACAGGCCTTTTTCGGAAAGAAGCTCGGATAGCCTTGTCTTGGCCCGCAGCGTTAAGTCCGCGTCCTCGCCGGAGTAGGCGGTGGCCTCGGCTACCGGCACGTGGTCGAAGGTGACGGCCGCCTTGCCCTTTCCCGCCACCTCCTCGTAGGCGATCATGCGGTGCCCCAGGTGATCCAGGGCGATCTTGTCCAGGCTGTGGGCCCGCAGCGACGGGTTCAAGAGATACGAGGCGATCATGGTGTCGAAGGCCACGTTCCCCACCTCGAATCCGTGGCGGAAAAGAACGATCAAGTCATACTTGATGTTCTGGCCCACCTTGGCGATGCCGGGGTTGGCGAGCACCGGCCCCAGGATTTCGCGCACGCGTTCGATGCCCGGCTGCCGGGGCGCGGCAAGCATCGTGTGCCCCACCGGAACGTAAAAGGCGCGGCCTTCCGCGGCCGAAAAGGAGAGCCCCACGAGGCGCGCCGACATGGGGGAGACGGAGGTGGTCTCGGTATCCAGGGAAAACTCGGGGGACGCGGAAAGGAGCGCCGCAAGCTCCATCAGGGCCACGTCGTCGGTGACAGGCCGGTAATCGGCGGGGACCATGTCGGCCGCAGGTCCGGACGGGGCCGCGACTGCGAACTCCTGGGCCAGCTTGGTGAACTCCAGCTCCGAAAATATGGGCGCGAGCCGTTCGTAGTCCGGGGGCTTCACCCGGAAGGCCTCGGGCGAAAAGGAGACCGGGGCCTGTGTATCGATGGTGACGAGCCTGCGCCCGAGGCGGAGCGCCGCACGTCCCGACTCCAGGTTTTCCCGCTGCTTCTTCTTGGTTATTTTTTCGATGTTTTCATAGATGCCCTCTATGCTTCCGAACTCCTTCACAAGCGCCAGCGCGGTCTTCTCGCCGATTCCCGGCACACCCGGGACGTTATCCGAGGAGTCGCCCCAGAGCGCCAGGACGTCGCGGAAAAGGGCCGGCTCGATCCCGAGGTCCGCCTTCACGGCCTCGTAGTCGCGGAGGCTCTCCTTCATGGGATCGAAAATCGAGACCCCGGGCTCGACAAGCTGGAGAAAGTCCTTGTCCCCGGTGACGTAGATCACGGAAAAGCCCTGCTCGCGTGCCTGGCGGCCCAGGGCGCCCGCCAGGTCGTCGGCCTCGAAGCCCGGCACTTCCACGGCCGGGACCCTTAGGGCCTCCGTGATCCTGCGCACGTAGGGGATCTGCACTGAAAGCTCCTCCTCCATGGGCGGGCGGTTGGCCTTGTACGCCGGGTAGATTTCGTGGCGGAAGGTGGGCCCCTTGGCGTCCCACACCACGGCCGCGAACTCCGGGGCCTTCTGCCGCAAGAGGGCCAGCATCATCCGGGTGTAGGCGAAGACGGCGTTGGTTGGGAGCCCCTTTGCGGTGGCGAGCCCGCGCACGGCGTGGTAGGCGCGATGCACGAAGGCCGAGCCGTCGATGATGGTGAAGGTTCTATCCATGCGACAAGCTCCGGGCTTTGGGGATGAAGGAGGGAATGCTTGCATTTGACGATTTTTCCCTTATCATCTGCCAAGGCAAAGCTCAAGGAGGCATCCCGGAAATGGCGCAGGAAGACCCGAACGAAAACGGCAGGAAGCCGCAAAAAGAGGCCGCCGGGCGCAGTAGGCCAGGGAGGCTCGCGCGCAACCGCGTTTGTCAGCTTTGCAAGGGGGAGTTTCTCTTCTGCTGGACCTGCCGCTGCGGATTTGCCATGTGCCAGGCCTGCATGAACGAGAACTTCTGGACATTAAGCTGCAACGGAATCCAGTGGCAGTGCCCGGAGTGCGGAGATCTCAACGGCTACGGCAACCAATGACCGCCAGGGCGACCACGAGCGCGATCCGCGGTGTCAGACGTCACGGCGCGGGTCGGTCACGTAACTAATCCGGGGTCCCCAAGAAATCGCAGATTTCTTGGGGTGGGAATACGCTCCCTCCCGCGCCGTTCGTCTTCCTTGCGGCTCATCGCCCGTGATCGCCCTGGTACTGCCGGGATCAACAGTTTAGGAAAAAAGGAAGAAAAAACTATGGAATGCAACAAGGAGAAAAATTTAAAAAAGTGCAACTGCACCTACGAGCCGTGTTCCAGGAAGGGAATGTGCTGCGAGTGCGTGAGCTACCACAGGAAAAGCCGGGAGCTTCCGGCCTGCTTTTTTCCCGCGGACGCCGAGGCATCATATGACCGCGGCTTCGAGCACTTCGCGCGCCTGGTGGCCGGGAGGAAGGTGTGAGGGATGACTGAAGCTGCCGGATCGAGCGGCCGTCATCCCCGCGGGAGCTTTGCGCCGCGGGCGGCTTTTTTCTTGCAGGATTCCGAGCAGTAGAGGCGCTGGCGGCCGGAGAGAGGAAAGCCGCACACCGAGCACACGGCATCCGATCCGCCTTGGCCCTCGTGGCCGGCCCCCCCGGAAGCGTGCTTTTTCGAAAGCGCCGGGGAGTCCTCCTGGGCGCTTGCCTCCCAAAGCTCGTGGATCTGCCAGTATATCTCCACCCACTGGGCGTCGCCGATGTGCCGGACCATGGGAAAGTCAGCGAAGAAGCGGTTCCGAAGCTCCGTCAGCTCGGTCACGAACTCGGTATAGCGCTCCTTCAGGCTCGCAAGCCTTGCGGAATAATCTCCGAATCCGTTGCCTTCCATGTGCCCGAGCCTCGAAAGCTTAAGCTTGCGCCGAAAAAGGGAAACACCCGGACGATTTTTACTATGCCCGCCGGTTTTTCCGATTCCGAAAAAAATCCATTTGACGGCCGAATATCACAAAAAAAAAATCCTGTCACCGTAAACGTGACAGGATGACCCCGAAAAAGGGAAGCCCGGGCCCGGAACGGGGGACCGGACTCCGGTCCCCCGGGGCGTTTCACCTCTATACCTTTTTCCGCAACAGCTTCTTGTCGATCTTCCCCACGGTGGTGAGCGGGAGTTCCTTGCGCACCTCCACCTCCTTGGGCACCTCGTAGGGGGCCAGCTTCTCCTTGGCCAGCGCTATGATCTGCGCCTCCAGGGCCTTTTCGTCGCCGTCAAAGGGATAGCCCGGCGAGACCGTAACGAAGGCCTTGACCAGCTCGGAGCCGGGCCGCTCCGGGTTGGGCAGGCCGGTGATGGCGATCATGTCCACGGCCGGGTGCTGGGCCAGGACCTCCTCCACCTTCCTGGAAAAGACCTTGAACCCGGAGACGATGATCATGTCCTTGGTGCGGTCCACGATCCGCAAAAAGCCGTCCTCGTCCATGACCGCCACGTCGCCGGTGTGCATGTAGCCGTCCTTGACGGCCTTTGCGGTCTCCTCGGGCTTTCCGAAGTAACCCACCATGACCTGGGGGCCCTTCACGCATATCTCGCCGGGAACGCCCACCCCCACCTCCAGGCCGGTCTCCGGGTCCTTGAGGACTATGTCGGTGTTCAAGATGGGAAGCCCGATTGAACCCAGCCTCTTTTTGCCCTTCTGTGGGTTCATGACTGTCAGCGGCGAGGTCTCGGTCATGCCGTAGACCTCCAGGAGCTTTCCGGCCCCGACGATGGATTCCAGCTCCTTCTGGCTCTCCTCCGGGAATGGCGAGGCCGCGGAAATGCACAGGGCGAGCTTTTCGTGGTCGAGGGCCTTGAACTTGGGGTTCCCTATCAGAAGCTGGAAGAGGGAAGGCACGTTGACCAGGGCCGTGGGCCGGTAGCGCTCGTACTGCTTGCAGATGGCGTCGG
>JAKAGN010000488.1 GCA_021815525.1 Deltaproteobacteria bacterium | reverse complement strand
GGGGTGCGGGGGAGGGAGGGAAAACCCTTTTGAAAAAAGGGTTTTCCCTCCCTCCCCCGCGGTTTCCGCTCAGATGTGCATGGCTTCGCGGGCCTGGGCCATGGTGGCGCGGGCGGTTTCGCGGGCCTTGGCGTCGCCGGCGGCTATGATTTCGTCCACGACGGCCGGGTTTTCGGCGAGGTCCCGGCGGTTTTCGTAGATGGGGGCGAGGAAGGCCGCGAGGTTTTCGGCCATTTTTTTCTTGCAGGCCACGCAGCCTATGCCCGCCACGCGGCATTCGCGGTTGACCTCGTCCACGGTTTCAGCGGGGCTGTACATCTTGTGGAAGGAAAAGACGTTGCAGATGTCGGGGTCGCCGGGGTCGCTCTTGCGCATCCGCTGGGGGTCGGTGATCATCTCGCCCACGCGTTTCCTGACGGTTTCGGGGGAGTCGGAGAGACTGATGCCGTTTTGGTAGCTTTTGCTCATCTTCCGGCGGTCGAGGCCCAGTATCTTGGGGGTTTCGGTGAGGATGGACTGGGGCTCCACGAAGACTTGGCCGTAGAGGTAGTTGAAGCGGCGGACGATCTCGCGGGTGAGTTCCACGTGGGGCACCTGGTCGATGCCCACCGGCACGCCGTCGGCCTTGTACATGATTATGTCAGCGGCCTGGAGCACGGGGTAGCCCAGGAATCCGTAGGTGGACAGGTCCTTGTCCGCAAGCTGGACGATCTGTTCCTTGTAGGTGGGGTTGCGTTCGAGCCAGGGCACGGGGGTGAGCATACCCAGGAGGAGGTACAGCTCGGCGTGCTCCTTTATGTGGGACTGGACGAACATGGTGCACTTGTCGGGCGAGAGCCCCACCGCCAGCCAGTCCATCATCATCTCACGGATGTTCTGGGCGATGCCGCCGGTCTTTTCGTAGTCGGTGGTGAGGGCGTGCCAGTCGGCGATGAAGAAGAAGCACTCGTACTCGTCCTGCATCCGCTTCCAGTTGGCGAGCGCGCCGTGGAGGTGACCCAGGTGAAGGGGCCCGGTGGGCCTCATGCCGCTCAAGATGCGTTTTTTGGCCATTTCGTTTTCCTTGGTGCCGCAAAAAATTGTGGATAAAACCGTTCCGCGCCCCTTGGCGGGAAGGGGCGGAAGATGTGGCGCTTCAGCCGAAGCCCAGGCCCGATATGGCGTGGAAGAGCGGCATGATGACGGCGCTTACCACCCGGCCGAACGCGCCCGTGCTGAGGAGTATGACGAGCAGCAGAATGCCGTAAGTCTGGAGCCTGTTGTACGAGGCGCTCCACCGGGGAGGGAGAATCTGCCCCAGGATTCGCCCGCCGTCAAGGGGCGGGATGGGGATGAGGTTGAAGACGAAGAGGACCAGGTTCACCATGACGATGTCCTGGAGGACCCAGGCCAGCCGCAGAAAAAAGAGAGTCGCCGCGCTTTCGTTTCCCGGGGGGGGGAGAAGCGACATGATCATCCTCAAGACCCCGCCCGCCAGGAGGGCCAGGCAGAGGTTGGCGGAAACCCCCGCGGCCGACACCAGGAGGAAGTCCAGCCGGGGTTTTTTGAGGAGCCGCTCCCGGACGGGCACGGGCTTGGCCCAGCCGAAGACCGGGGCGTGGAGAAAGATGAGGATGGCGGGCAGTATGATGCTGCCCACGGGATCCACGTGCTTCACGGGGTTCAAGGTCACCCGGCCCAGCATCATGGCGGTGGGGTCGCCCCTGCGCCAGGCGACCCAGCCGTGGGCGGCCTCGTGGACGGTTACCGACAGCACCAGCGCGAAAAGCCATGCGAAAATTTCAAACGCGTTTCCCATTATTTTCCGGCCGCCTTCGGGGCAAGGGTCGTCTCGTATTCTCCGGCCGTCCTGCGGGCCAGGTTCATCTCATCCTCCATGGTCTCCACCTCGCCGTCCAGCCTCGCCCACAATACGGCGTCCAGGATTTTCCTGTAAAGGGGCCCCACCGGGAAACCCATTTTTTTGAGGTCCCCTCCACGCAGGAGGGCGGTGGTCCGGGAAAGGCGCGTGATGTAAAGGGAGATTCCCTGGCGCACCGGCTCCTTGCCGGTGGCGGCCATCATGTAGAGGAGCATCTCGGTGGAAAGCCCCGAAAGGGCGCGGTAAAGCTCGCTCGGGCGGAGGCTCTTGCGCCGTTCCAGGTCTTTGAGGCGGCTTTTCGCGTCCCTGCGGTCCTCGGCCATCATCTTGAAGAGCCGGGGTGAAAGCTCCAGGCGGCGGCAGGCGGCCTCCACCTCGCGGGCGGAAAGGCCGTGGAGGAGCACGCAGAATACCGTGGCCCAGCGCAGGTAGCTTTTTTCCAGGTAGAGCAGGTCGAACCACGCGATGACGTTCTTGGCCCGGGCGAGCCGGGCGTCGGCGGCGTCGTCGAAGGACAGCGACGGGTGGATCACGGAAAGGAGCCCGTACTGGTGGAGGCGTTTTACGGCCCTGGCGGGGGTCTCCTCGGAAAGGATGAGCTTTAGCTCCGTCATGATCCGTTTGCCGGAAAGCCGTTGCACGAAGCCGCGCTTCACGGCGTTGGCCACGAGCCCCGCGGTGAGGCGGCCCAGGCTGAAGCCGAAGCGCTGCTCGAAGCGGATGGCGCGGAAGATCCGGGTGGGGTCCTCCACGAAGCTTAGGTTGTGCATCACCTGGATGGTCTTGTTCTTGAGATCCTGCTGGGCCCCGAAGAAGTCCAGCAGCGAGCCGAAGCGGGCCGCGTTGATCTCGACGACGAGCGTGTTGATGGTGAAGTCCCGGCGGTAGAGGTCGAGCTTGAGGGAGCTTTTCTCCACCTCCGGCAGCGACCCGGGCGCCTCGTAGTAC
>JAKAGN010000046.1 GCA_021815525.1 Deltaproteobacteria bacterium | reverse complement strand
GGGCGGGGATAACCCTTTTTATAAAAAAAGGGTTTCCTCGCCCATTCCCCCCACAATCCTTTCCTCTCCTACTCCCTTTTTTCCATAGGGACGAAGCTGCATTCTGAGGGGCCGCAGTACTCGCCGGTGTATTCGGAGGCGGGGCGGTAGAGGGCGGGCTTGGGGGCGGCCCCGGCGAACTGCTCCTCGAGGACGTGTGCGGTCCATCCGGCGATGCGGGCTATGGCGAAGACCGGGGTGAAGAGGTCGGCCGGGATATTCATGTAGTGGTAGACGGATGCCGAGTAGAAGTCCACGTTGGGGTAGATGTCGAGGTTTTTCCGCTTCTTGAAGGCCTCCTTGGCGGTGGCTTCCAGGAGCGCGGTAAGATCGTACCAGCGGGTGTCGTTCGCGCGTTCGCCCAGGCGCCTGGACATGGGGGCGAGAACCAGGACCCGGGGGTCGCCGTTCTTGTAGACGGCGTGCCCAAGGCCCATGATGAGGCCGCCGGAATCGAGCACGCGATCGACGTAGGGGGCGATGCGGTCGGGCGTGGCGATCTCCTGGAGCATCCGCATGACACGGGTGTTGGCCCCGCCGTGCAGCTCCCCGGAAAGCGAGCCTAAGGCGGCGGAAACGGAGGCGTAGACGTGGGCGCGGGTGGAGGCCACCTGCCTGGCCGTGAAGGTGGAGGCGTTGAAGGAGTGCTCGGCGTGGATCACCAGGCACGTGTCGAAGAAGGCGGCGGTCTCGGGGTCCGGGGCCTCGCCTGCGAGCATGTGGAGGAAGTTGGCGGCGTGCCCCAGGGCCGGGTCCGGCGGAACGGGCGGAAGGCCGCTTCTTATGCGGTGCCAGGCGGCCACCACCGTGGGGATCTTGGCGATCAAGCTCATGCCGCCCGCGAGAGTCGCTTCCCGCGTGATTTTGGCCGCTCCGGGGTCGTGGTTTGCCAGCATGGCCACGGCGGCCTGGAGTATGTCCATGGGCATGGAGTCCGCGGGCCTTGTGGAAAGGGCCGCGAGGAGCGGCTCCGGAAGCCCGCGCAGGGCCGCAAGGCCGCCGGCGAAGGCGTCAAGCTCGGCCTTGGCGGGCAGGCGCTCGTGGAGAAGGAGGTGGGCAACCTCCTCGAAGGTGGCCTTTCCGGCAAGCTCCGCTATGTTGTAGCCCCGGTAGATGAGCTTGCTCTTTTCGCTCACCACGTCGGAAATCCGCGTGCTGGCCACCACCACGTCCCTAAGGCCCGTATTCATTATGCCTTTCGATTCGTCCATGTCGGCTCCTTAATCGGCTCGTGCCGCCGGCGGTTCTGGGTGCGTCTTGCCCTGTCGATAACAGCCTGCTGAAAAACTCGATTTTTTTGCAGGCCGATGAAAAACGATGAGATGCAAGGCGCGCCAAAAACCAATGCAGGGAGCGTATTTTCCATACGTGACCGAAATTGGTTTTTGGCAGCAACGCCGCAGATCGCGTTTTTCGACGGCCTGCTAAGGCGCTGAGTCTGCGAGCATCTGCCTTAGGACGTAGGGGAGGATCCCTCCGTGATGGTGGTAGTCCACCTCCACGTGGGAATCCAGGCGGCTTTTGACGGAAAATTCCACGGCCGCGGCCCCGGGTTTTCCGGCCCGCACGGTCAGAGTCCGGTTCGGGGCCGAGAGAGCCTCCCCGCCCTCGATGGAAAACTCCTCCTCGCCGGTAAGCCCCAGGCTCTGGGCGTTTTGGCCGTCCACGAACTCGAGGGGGAGAATCCCCATCGCCACGAGGTTTCCGCGGTGGATGCGCTCGAAGCTCTGGGCGATGACGGCCCTTACGCCCAAGAGGAGCGGGCCCTTGGCGGCCCAGTCCCGGGAGCTTCCCGAGCCGTACTCCCTGCCCGCCACGACGATCAAGGGCGTTGCCGAAATTTTATAGAGCATGGCCGCGTCATAGATGGGAAGCACCTGGCCGTCCGGCAGATGGCGGGTGACGCCGCCCTCGGTTCCCGGGGCCAGGAGGTTTTTCAGGCGCACGTTTCCGAAGGTTCCCCGCATCATGACCTCGTGGTTGCCGCGCCGGGAGCCGTAGGCGTTGAAGTTCTCCTTCTCCACTCCGTTCCTTACGAGGTAGCGGGCGGCGGGGCTCTCGTCCGGTATGGCCCCGGCGGGGCTTATGTGGTCGGTGGTTATGGTGTCGCCCAGAAGCGCCAGCACGCGCGCCCCGCTTATGTCCCGGGGGCCGGGCGGCGAAAGGGTCATGCCCGTGAAGAAGGGGGGCTCCTTTATGTAGGTCGAGGACGCCTCCCACAGGTATCGCTCGGCGTCGGTCACGGCCAGGCCCCGCCAGTTTTCGTCGCCCTCGTAGACGTTCCCGTAGGCCTTGCGGAACATCCCGGGTGTGAGGGCCTTCTGCGCCTCCGCGATCTCGGCGCGGGTGGGCCAGATGTCCCTTAAAAACACCGGCTCGTTGTTGGCGTTGTGTCCCAGTGGCTCCTCCTCCATGTCGATGTTGATGGTGCCGGCCAGGGCGTAGGCGATGACCAGCATGGGGGATGCCAGGTAGTTGGCGCGGGTCAGCGGGTTGATCCGGCCCTCGTAGTTGCGGTTCCCGGAAAGGACCGAGGCCACCAGGAGCCGGGTTTCCTTTACGGTTTTCGCCACGTCGGACTGCAAGGGCCCGGAGTTTCCGATGCAGGTGGTGCAGCCGTAGGCCACGGGCTGGAAGCGCAGCGCCGCTAGATATGGGAGGAGGCCGGCGGCTTCCAGGTAATCGGTAACCACCCTGGAGCCGGGGGCCAGGCTCGTCTTGACCCAGGGCCGAACCATGAGCCCGCGCTCCACGGCCTTCTTGGCCATGAGCCCCGCGCCCAGGAGGACCGCGGGGTTACTGGTGTTGGTGCAGCTAGTGATGGCGGCGATCACCACCGAGCCGTGGTCCAGGTAGAAGCTCTGGTAAGGCCGGTGAACCGGGGCCCCCCCCTTGTCCACGGGTTTCCGGAGGACCATGTGGCGGTCGAAGAGGTCCGGGTCGGGGACCGCGCCGCCCTCCTCCTCCCAATACTTGTGGACCGCCGGGTTCGCGGGTTCCTGGCGCTCGAAACCCTCGAAATCGAGCTTCAAAGCCTCCTTCATGCATCCCAATGGCACCAGGTCGTGGGGCTTCCGGGGCCCGGCCAGTGACGGTCCCACGGTGGAAAGGTCCACCTCCACCAGATCGGAATAGGCGGGCTCGGGCTCTCCGGGCGTGCGAAAAAGGCCTTGGGCCGTAAGGTACGCCTCGATGAGGGCGATACGCGCAGGGGACCGGCCGGTGAAGGCCAGGTAGTCGAGGGTGGCCCGGTCCACGGGGAAAAAGCTTGTGGTGGCTCCGAACTCCGGGGTCATGTTGGCGATGGTGGCGCGGTCCGGCACCGCGAGGGAGTCGAGGCCGTCCCCGAAAAATTCCAGGAACTTCTCCACCACGCCTTTTTTCCGCAGGATATTGGTGAGGTGAAGCACGAGGTCGGTGGCGGTGGCGTTTTCGGGCAGGCGCCCGGAAAGCTTCACGCCTATGACGGCCGGGGTCAGCATGGAGTAGGGCTGGCCCAGCATGGTGGCCTCGGCCTCTATGCCCCCCACGCCCCAGCCGAGGACTCCCAGGCCGTTTATCATGGTGGTGTGGGAGTCTAAGCCCACCAGGGTGTCCGGCAAAAAGAGGGTCTGGCCGTCTTGCTCCTTTTCGGTCACCACGGAGGCCAGGCATTCGAGGTTCACCTGGTGGCAGATGCCCGTGGCGGGCGGCACCACGTGGAAGTTCTTGAAGCTCTTCTGGCCCCACTTCAAAAATGTGTAGCGCTCGCGGTTGCGGGCAAACTCCATCTCGGCGTTCCGGGCGAAGGAGCCTTGCGTGCCGAAGCTGTCCACCTGGACCGAGTGGTCTATTACAAGATGGACCGGAATCCGGGGGTTTATGATCTCCGGGTCGCCTGAAAGGCGCGCCACGGCGTCCCGCATGGCCGCCAGATCCGCCACGGCAGGGACCCCGGTGAAGTCCTGCATGAGGACCCGGGCTGGCATGAAGGGAACCTCGGTCCGCGAGTTTCCCTTCGGCGACCAGCGAGCCAGGGCCTCCACGTGCTCGCGGTTGACGTGACTGCCGTCCTCGTTCCTCAAAAGGTTTTCGATGAGAATCCTGATGACGCGGGGGAGGCGGGAAAAATCCGTGTTCAAGTCGCGGGCGAGCTTTTCCAGGCTGAAGAAATATCCGCGCGCTTCTCCGGCGGAAAGCGGGGTGCGGGTCTTGAAACTGTCCAAGAAAGGAGCAGTGGAAGGCATCGGGTTCCTCCGTTGTCCGCGTGTTACTGTGGACTTGGCGGCGCGCCGAAGGGATTGGCCGCCGTTCGAGTGAGGCCGATTGTACTATAAAAATCCTCTTCCCCGATGAAATTTTTTGCGTTGTGTTTCCGGCGGCCTGGAATAAAAAAGGCCGCAGGCGGGAACGTGTCACAACACATGCCCGGCCCGCGGCCCGGATACATCAAATTTTTCGCTAAACACCCCGAAAGCCCGCTTTAATCCTTCCGAGGGCTATCGGGGCTTTTATGAAACGATGAGCCGCAAGGAATACGAGCCGGGCGGGGGAGGCGGCGTATCGGGATACGTAACGACCCCGCCCGGCGAAGTATGACACAGCGGATCGCGTTTCAGGAAAGCCCCCCTTAGAACAAACCTGAGACCTTGCCCGTTTTCACGTCCACATCCACGCGCCGGAAGGCCGGGTTGGAGGCCGTGCCGGGCATGAGGCTGATGGTTCCGGCGCAGGGGCACAGGAACTTGGCGCCGGAGTAGATGAGGACGTCGCGGATGGGCAGCGTCCAGCCCTTGGGCACGCCCTTCAGGGTGGGCTCGTGGGTGAGCGATAAGTGCGTCTTCACCATCATGGTGGCGAAATCCGCGTACTTGGGGTCGCTTTCCAGCATCTTGGCCTTGGCCTCGGCCTCCGGGCTCCAGGCAACGCCGTCGGCGCCGTAGACTTCCTTGGCGATCAGGGCAACGCGGTCGCGGAGCTTCATCTCCAAGGGGTACAGGAACTTGAAGTTGTTGTTCTCGTTCGTTGCGTCGATGACCGCGTCGGCAAGCTCCAGGGCTCCGTCGCCGCCGTTGGCCCAATGGGTGGACTTGGCGCAGCGGGCGCCCGCCTGCTCGGCGATCTTCTTGACGAGGGCGATCTCGGCGTCGGTGTCGGTATGGAAGCAGTTGATGCACACCACGGGGTTGATGCCGGCCTTCCTTATGGTATTGATGTGGTGCACCATGTTGGCGCATCCCTTTTCCACCAGGGCCAGGTTCTCCTTGGTGTACTCCTCGGGAAGGGCCTTGCCCGCGACCACCTTGGGCCCGCCGCCGTGCATCTTGAGAGCCCGGATGGTGGTGGTGAGGACCGAGACGTGGGGCTTCAAGCCGGAGTAACGGCACTTCACGTTCCAGAACTTCTCGAAGCCGATGTCAGCGGCGAAGCCGGACTCGGTCACGTGATAGTCGAAGAGCTTGAGGGCCAGGCGGTCGGCTATGATGGAGCTCTGACCCACCGCGATGTTGGCGAAGGGACCGGCGTGCACGAAGCAGGGCTGGTACTCGGCGGTGGACATGATGGTGGGGTTGATGGTGTTGCGCATCCACGCGGTCATCGCGCCGCCGACTTCCAGGTCGCCGGTGGTGACGGGCTTGCCGGACTTGTCGAAGGCCACGGTGATCTTGTCCAGGCGGTCGCGGAGGTCGGCTAAGTCGCGGATGACGGCGAGAATGGCCATGCACTCGCTGCCCACCGCGATTCCGAACTTGGACTGCATGGTGTAGCCGTCGGTGCGGCCGCCGAGGCCGATCACGATGTTCCGGAGGCTCTGGGCGCAGTAGTCGATGATCCAGCCCATCTCGACGCGGGTGGGGTCGATGTCCAGGCGGCGCATCTTGGTGAGGCGCTCAAGCTGCTCGTCGTTGTAGTTGCGCTCGTGCTGCATCCGGCTCGTCATCGCCACCATGGCCAGGTTGTGGGCGTTCATGATGTCGTTGATGTCGCCGGTGAGGCCCAGGGAGAACTCCGTCATGGGGATCAGAAGGGCGTTGCCGCCGCCGGCCGCCGTGCCCTTCACGTTCATGGTGGGGCCGCCCGAGGGCTGGCGAAGCGCGCCGCCCACGTTCTTGCCGCGTTTTCCGAGGCCTTCCATGAGGCCCACCGAGGTGGTGCTCTTGCCTTCCCCGAGGGGAGTGGGGGTGATGGCGGTGACCTCGATGTACTTGCCGTCCGGGCGGTCCTTCAGCCGCTCGATGATCTTCAAGAAGTCAACCTTTGCGAGCTTGCCCATGGGAAGGATTTCGTCCTTCTTGAGGCCAAGCTTGTCGCGCCAGTCATCGGGCGTGGGCATGTGCTCTTCGGCCAGTTCGGAGATCTGCCAGTCAGCCAGTTTGGTCGCATCGTACGCCATGAGTTTTCTTCCTCCTTGGTTTGTGGCTCCCGGGCGCTCCGGCGTTTTTGGGCGCTTGCGGGAAATCCGGGGTAAGGGTGTCTATGGACAGTGGGCCTTTTGGAAGGCCCTTCTTCGCGCGGCTTTCAAAGCGAAACTCCATTATCACGCGATTTTTCGTTTTACAAGACATGCCTTGTCGCCCGGGAAAAAAACCGGGAAAAGAGGTGGATCCGAATGCGGGGGCGGCCCGGGGGCCAACATAGTGATAGACGGGTTAATATCATGAAATCTCAGTAAAATGGATAGAAGATCATGGTCTCAAAGATAAATGATTGACAAGTCCCCATTTGGGTTCTAATTTTTAAAATACGGAATATTTACGCACCGCCCGTAGGGATTTGGCGATTTTTGAGACGGCTTTAAGCCCCCTCCTCCGCGAACGGCTCCGCGTCGCGTCGGCTTTTCTTGCCGGGGCTTTTGGAAGAAGGTTTCATGAAGCGTGGCGTGGGAGAAGCATTTCAGCGGGAGACCCGCTACCGGCGGGGCCGGCTTCCGGCCGCCCGGCCGGATTTCGGGAATCGGCCGCTACCATACAAGGAGTATCCCGGGATGCGGAGGGTAGCCCTCCCGCCCGCGGACCTCTCCCTGCGTGGCACTCTTTTCCACGCCCTTGCCCTGCGGGAGAGCGTGCGCCGCTTTTCGGCCAGCCCGCTCTCGCTTCCCGAGTTCTCGGCGCTTTGCTGGGCAACGGCCGGGGCGCGTTCCTTTTCGGCGGGCTCCTCCTTCCGCACGGCGCCTTCGGCCGGGGCCCTCTACCCGATTGAGACCTACATCGCGGCAAGAAGGGTGGAAGGCCTTGAGCCAGGCCTCTACCATTACTTCCCGCTGGCCCACGAGCTGGAGGAGTTGGAGGAGGGGGACCTGGGCCCGCACCTTTGCGCCGCGGCCCTTGACCAGCGCATGGTGCTTTCGGCCGCGGCGGTTTTCGTCTTTTCCGCCGTGTTCGGAAGGAGCACCTGGAAGTACGGAGACAGGGCCTTTCGCTACATCTACCTGGACGCCGGGCACATGGCCCAGAACCTGGCCTTGGCAGCGGCGAGCCTGGGCCTGGGTTCCTGCGCCCTGGGGGCCATCTACGACGAGGAGGCCGACGCGATTTTGAACCTTGACGGCGAGACCGAGTCGGTCATCTACATGACGGTGGCCGGCCGCATCCTCTCCGCGCTGGATGCGGGGCAAGGCCGCGGCGAGTGAGGAAGCCGGCTCGCTTCCCGTTGCGCTGGCCGGCGGCGTTTTTCGTTTAGTGGAAGGGAAAAGATCGTGTGCTTGAAATTTCACACGATGCCTGTTAAATAAATCATCGTATGCTTTCGAAAGCGATGATATGAATAAAAAATAGAAGCTTGTGCGGTTACGGTCCCGGATGCGCCGTGGGGCTGGGCGGTCTTTCGCCGGGTTCGACTCGTCCGGCTCAACAAGGAGGATGGAACCATGTTCGTCCGATTCAAGCATGCAGCCGTGGGCGGCGCATTGGGAGCGGCTCTCTCATACGCCGTGCAGTACTACTTCCTGGACCGGGACCCGGTCAACTACACCATCATATGGTCCGCCACCGGCGTCATGGCTGTTCTGGGCCTTCTTTTCGGCTACGAGATCAAAGACACCTTCAAGGGCCTCATCAAGCTCCGCTGAACAAACCTTCCCCCAAGCGGCGCAAGCTTCCGCGTCGCTCGTCTCCGCATTGCCTTGTGTCCCAGTAAGATCGATGGCAGGCCGGGCTTCGACCCTGGCGGGCTTGCCGCCGCCGTTCGTTCGTGATAAGCTTGAAGTATTCCGATTCATGCCCGGAGCCTTTCCCCTGGGCGCCGCGTTTTTCCGCGGGCCTTGCCGGGATGATAGCCGTCCGGGCCGCCGTGTTCCGCTTACTTTCCCGAAAGGAAATACGCCCATGCCCTCCCAGGTTTCCCAGGCCACCCAGAGCATTCTCCGTGACCCCTCCATGTTCCAGTGGTACGTAATTCCGCTTTTGGCCATCACGGTGTACGTCTACGCCGTGGAGGTGGAAAAAAGGAACTGGAACGTCGTCCTGGCGGGCCTCGCGTTTTGGGGCATGGACTGGTTCAACGAGATCGTGAACGGACTTTACTTTCATTTCAACAACTTCGCGCCCTTCTGGGGGGTGGCCAAGCCCTCGGCCTTCGTGATCCTGATCGGGCTCAACATCGAGATATGCTTCATGTTCGCCATCGCCGGAATCACGTTCTGCAAGGTGCTGCCGGCGGACAAGAAACTGAAGATATTAGGCATTCCCAACCGGATATTCATCGCCTGCGCGGGCTCGGCCTTCTGCGTTTTCGTGGAGATTCTCCTGAACCGGGCCGGGGCACTCATCTGGGAGCATTCCTGGTGGAGCGCCCACTCGCCCCTTCCCATCTTCCTCTTCGGCTACCTGACCTTCTTCATCGCGGCTTTCCTGGTCTACGACATGCAGAAGATGAAGAACAAGCTCCTGACGGTCTCCGGCATCTATATCTTCGACGTCGCGGCCCTGGTGCTTTTCGCCGGCGTCTACAAGTGGATATGAGGCGGGACCCCGCCCGGGACGGCGCGGAAGCCCGCCCCGGGCGATGCCGATGCCGCCACGGGCGATTTTGAACCCGCCCCGGGCGCTTTCGATCCACCGCGCTAAAAATGGAAACGGCCGCCCCGGAATAACCCGGAGCGGCCGTTTATATTTCTTGGATGTTATCGATAGGTGGCAGAAAGAGAGGATTTTGAGGGAGAGGAAGAAAGCACAAGATGTTGTAGATACGTTTACATCCTGACTGCTCTGAATATGACGTTGGCAATGGGGCCGATATAATGCTTCATGAAAGCTTAAGGGATAACTTTGGATTGAATTTTTAAAAGGGAAGACGAAGAACAGGACCAGCGCCATTTTCAACTCTTTTTCTTTTATGGGCTCGAGCTGTTCCCAGCTATTAATCGTACCATCCCTTCTCCAGGACCATCCGGAGGTGTTCATTAACCCTTGATCTCTATTTGGACCGTCAGGGTGTTGCTAATGGGCCTGTCCTTATGCCCTTTTTCCGTCCCTTCTACGAGGAAGATTGAAAGAAGACCTCCAGACAGAAGTCTGTCTTGGGAAATAAACATTGCTACCACATCCCCGGAATGCCTTGCTTCTTTGGGGCCGAAGCTGGTAATTGTGAGTACTATATTATCTTGCGTTCCAGAATTATGCATAACGGCCTTTGTGAGCAGGCAGAATCTGCGAGCGCCCTGGGATTCCGGTTGCCAATAGTGTACTGTAAGCTCCCCATAAGCCGTACCGCCTGGATTGGGAACCACCATTTTTTTTACATCGGACCAAATGTAGTAACTGTAACCCGTATCCAGGGTTGCTTTTGCCTGTTGGGCAAGTGCGGCGGGCAATTTTATAGGGCTTGCCTGACTATCGGCCATGGGTTTACGGATGGATGCATTGCCGCCGGACTTTTGGGATTCCACAGAGCTTGCTGAGCGATGCGAGGACGATGGCGCGCTCTTAGACTCCAAAATTGAGCAAAGGAGTAAAAAGCCGAAAGCTGAAAAAGCCGTGATAAGAACATGGCGGTTGGGCATAGTGCTGTCCTCACTAAGGCTGTTTTTAGCCTTGTAGCCTTGTAGGTTGGGTTGAGGAACGAAACCCAACAAATAATATGATACGTTATGTTACGTTTGTCCCCTCATTCCATGCCGCTTGGCACATCCATATCCATGCTCTTTCCTGCTGCCCAATTGGAGGTGATCCAACATTTTTTACGAATCCATGAAAAAATGTTGGGTTTCGTACCTCAACCCAACCTACCGATGTTGTGGTGCCCTCCTGGATTTGCTGGGTTCCTTATACCTAACACACCTCACGCATCCAATCAAGCCCACGTGGTTCCGCCCGAAAAAAATATCCTGCCTTGTTTATAGAGGGATGAACGGCAACGGGCGCGGAGGCTGGAAATCCGCAACATCCATATTACTCGGGGGAATCGGGGGAAGGGCCGTCCGGCTTGAGGAGGGCGTCGCGCAGGGACTCGGCGAAGAGGCGGTCGCTCTCGCGGTCCACGGTTTGCTGCATTTTCTGGAAGCTTTCCGCCAGGCGCTCGCCGAGGGGCGTCAGTGCCGAGCCGCCGCCCGAGGCCCCGCCGTGCCGTTTCACCAGAAGAGGCCGCCCGAGGCGCTCCTCGGTGGCCCGAAGCCTGGCCCACAGCGCGCGATAGTTCATGGCCAGCTCCTTGGCCGCGGCCTGGAGCGAGCCGTGGCGCTTGACGGCGTTGAGCATCCGAAGCCGCCCCAGCCCGAAAACCACGTTCCCGGCCTCGTCCACGATCCATATCTTGGAACGGACGGAAAAGCCGGCCCCGGTGTCTCCGGCCCTCATTTTTTCCCCGGGCTTTTCGGGATTTCCTGGCGGTGTTTTTCCGGATTCGCGCATTTTTTTGGAGCGGTCTTTTTTCAAGGGGCGGGGCCTTAGGGGTTGAGGCACAGGGTCACGATCCGCGGGGGCGCCTTGCCGTCCGCAGCGTCCGGCGGAGGCTCGCTCCCGAATTCAATGGGCCGGGTGAACTTGGGGGAAGGGCCGAACTCCACGCCCTGGTTTTCCGGGAGGTTTACGGTGCAGGCCGACGTCTCGGCCGGCAGCCCGTAGAAGGCCAGCAGGTCCGCGAGGCTGGGGCTCCTGCGGGCGTTGCCGGGCGTTTCGGTGCAGGCGCCCGCCATGCATTCGTCGACATTTATGCTTACCTTGAAGTACGGCTCCGTGACGGCCTTACTTGCGCCGGGGGAGGGTTTCGGATCCTGGTTCAGGGGCTCCGGCGAGCCGTCGGCCCTGTAGATATCCCCAGGGTGGTGGGTGTAAAGCCCGGCGGCCGTGCGGCCCTCCTCCAGCCCCAGCGAGAGAATCACCACGGCAAGGGCTGCGGCCAGAAAGACGGCCGCGGCCGCTTCACCAGCCGTTTTGGATCGCGCCATTTATGACCTCGCGGATGAGCTGTTCGGCCAGGGGAACCGAAACCTCGTAGGACGGCCCCTGGCCCTCCACGTTGATGGCCACCGTGATGGCCCGGCTGGGCCGCCCGCGCGTTACGTCCACCAGCGGGAGGCCGCCGAAGGCCCCCGCTTGGCAGGCCCGCGGAAAAAGCCCCATGGTGAACACGAAGGCCGCGCCGTCGCTGTCGAAGCGGGCGGTTGTTTTCTGCCGGAATTCCGTGAGCACTCCGTGCCTCACCACGAAGGGGCTCTTGAGCCTCTTTTCACCGCCCGCGTTGAAGTCGGCGCAGAGGTGGAGAACGTGGGACGCCGGCTGGCCGCCCAGGATGGCCC
>JAKAGN010000487.1 GCA_021815525.1 Deltaproteobacteria bacterium | reverse complement strand
CAGGGGGAGGGGAAACCCTTTTCGCAGAAAAGGGTTTCCCCTCCCCCTGCGGCTCCTTTCGCCTTGAACGCGCGGCCCTGCATCACAGGGGTTCGTTCTCCACGAGGTTCCAGACTCCGCAGGGGCAGGCCCCCATGCAGAAGCCGCAGCCGATGCAAAGCTCACCGGCCGCCCGCATCTCGAAGGCGCCGTCCGGGAGGGTCTGGCGGGAGATGGCTCCGCGGGGGCAGGCGGCGACGCAGATGCCGCAGTCCCGGCAGGCTCCGCAGGAGGAGCATTCGGCCCCGCAGTCGGAAAGGCCCGAAAAGGCGCGCTTTCGGGGGTCCCAGTAGGCGAGGTTCACGCGGGAAAAGGCGATGGCGGCGGAATGCTCGCGGCGCGGCAGCCGTCCGGCCAGGATGTCGGAGATGGCCGCGGCGGCCTTTTTCCCCGCTCCTATGGCGTCCGTGAGAAGCCCGGGCCGCACCATGTCGCCCACCGCGAAAATCTTGGGATCCGTTGTGCGGAAGTGCTCGTCCACCTTTACGAATCCGTTTTCGATCCGAACCGAGGAGGGCAGGAAGCCCGTTTCGGGCGCGTCCCCCACCGCCACCACCACGGTGTCGGCGGCCAGCGCCTCGCCCTCCGCCAGCACCACGGCGTCCTCCCGTATCTCCAGGACCCGCGCCGGCCACAGGAAGGCGGCGCCCGCCCGCTTTGCCGCGGCCAGCTCCTTTCCGAAGGCCGCGGGCTTGCGTACATCCACCAGGGTGACGCTTTCCGCGCCCAGGCGAGCGGCCTCGGAGGCCACGTCGCAGCCCACGTTTCCGGCCCCGATCACCACCACCCGCCCGGGCGGGCCGGCGGCTTTCTCCTTGGCCCTTCTCAAAAATTCCGGCGCCGGAACCGCCCGCTCGATGCCCGGAACCGGCAGGCTCCGCGAGCGCTGGGCCCCGGCCGCCAGCACCAGGAAATCGTGCTCCGCCGCCAGCCTTTCGATGTCCGCGCGCTCGAGGTCCCGGTCGAGGCTCACGTGGGCGAGCACGCCGCGCGCCCTCTCAAGCTCGGCTGAAAGCACCTCCGCCGGGATGCGCTCCTCGGGGATGAGGGCCCTCATCTTGCCGCCCAGTTCCTTTTCCCGGTCGAACACTCTGGCCTCGTGCCCGGCCATGCGCAGCCGCCAGGCCACGGAAATCCCGGCCGGGCCGCCGCCCACCACCGCGATCCTTTTGCCCGAAAGCGGCGGAAGCGCGGGCGCGCGGGCCTCCATGCTGGCGCGGCCCAGGATGGAGACGTCCACCGCCGCCATGCCCGAGGCCCGCCGCGTGCAGCCGTCCATGCAGGGGTTGGGGCACAGGTAGCCGCACACGGTGGCCGGAAACGGCGTGTGGGCAAGGGCCAGGTCCAGCGCCTCCGCGGTTTTGCCCTCCCGCACCAGCCGCCAGCGCTCCCTGACGGGAATGCCCGTGGGGCAGGCCGCCTCGCACGGGGAAAGGTGGGCGCGGTTTTCCCAGACCGGCACGTAGCGGCGCAGCTCCCCGGTGGTTATTACGGGAACCGGCCCGCGCTCGCCCGTGACGAGGTCCCCCACGAGGCCCCCCGGCCCCAGCTCGTGGTCCCAGACATCCCTGCGGAACTCCCCCATGGCGCGGCGGGGCGCGGCCCCCTTCTCGTGGGGCGCGCGCGCCTCGAAGAGGCTCCAGTCCTCGCGCCGGGCCAGCTGGTCGAGAAGCCCGGCCTTCCCGATCCTTTGGAGGAATTTTTCCAGGTTTTCGACCAGCCAGTCCCAATCCCTGTCCTCGATGGGGGCCGGCTTGGCGTCCGCGAGGGACACGCCGCCGTGGGGCCCCCGCACGAAAATGCGGCCCCGCACCATTCCCACGCATGGGCGGAAGCCCAGCACGTTCTCCGGGTTCCTTGCCCCGTGCCCGCATATGACGGCGGTTCCGCCCGCCATGAACTCGGCGAAGTAGTCGCCCACCGAGCCCAAGACCCACAGCTCCGGCGGCGCGAAGCGGGGGTTGGCCTTGGTCATGGTCATGCCCCTGGCCCCTATGGAGCCCGCCACCAGAATCTTCCCCTGGGCCATGGCGTTTCCGACGCCGTTGGTGGCCTCGCCGAGCACCACGATCTCCGCCCCGGCGTTCAGCCAGCCCACGTCGTCCGAAACCGGGCCCATCACCGTGATGGCGGTGTTGGCGCTGCCCATGGCCCCGACCCGCTGCCCGGACTGGCCCGTCACCGTGACCCTCACGCGGTCGTCGCCCGCCGTCCACAGGCGGCCGCCGATGCCGTGCTGGCCCCGGGCCTCCACAAGGATGTCCCGCGCGCCCTGCGCCACGGCCTTCTGGATGCTTTCCTCCAGCACCCTCGACTCCACCCGGACCCCGCTCTCGAAACCGGAAATCCTGGTAACAAGCTCCTGATCCGCCATGACCCGCTCCGTAAAAAAAGAAAAAAACGCCTCCGGCGGCCGGGGGCCCAAAACATGAAAATGGCCCGCCCCCGGACCCCCGATATGGCGGAGCCTTGCGCTGCAAGGCTCCGCGGCTTATCCAGGGCTTCGCAATCGGCCTCCCGAAGCCCGGAGACTTGGGTTAAGTGGACTGCGTATAGAGCGGGCAAGGCCGGGATGCTCTATTTTAAAATACACCGCAGACAACGCCTTCAGGCCGGCTTACACCACGTAACGTATCCCCAGGCGTTCGGCCGCCGCCGCGTCGTCGATGCCCAGGGCGTCCGCCATGCCGATGGGAAGCGAGGTGGAGCGGCCAAGCGGCGCCACGATCTTCTTAAGCTCGGTGTCGAAGGAGACGAAGACGTCCACCACCCGCT
>JAKAGN010000486.1 GCA_021815525.1 Deltaproteobacteria bacterium | reverse complement strand
TGGGCCGCCTTCTACATGTTCTGCGCCAACATCCAGGCCCTGCCCTTCACCGGCAAGAATATCTACTTCCTTTCCGCGGACTCCCTCTCGGACCCCGTGGAAGCCGGCTTGCTGGCGGCCCTGGCCATCCTTGGGCTCAAGGACCTCCTCCCAAGAAAGGCCACGCCATGAAAATCACCCCAAGGGCTCTTGGTCTTTCACTTCTTTTCCCGGCCATCCTCATGATCTTCTGGCTGGTGCGCCTCGAAACAGGAAACTGGAAGGCCGAGCAGAAGCGGCCGGTTTACGCGTCCACCGGCTACCGCGACGTGGTTAACGCCATGATCACCGCCAAGGACGCCCGGGGCGAACGATGGCTCGACCTCGTGCCCGCTTCCGCGAACGCCGGCGCCCGGGAAGGGGAGCGGCCCGGGGACATCCACCTTACCGACGCGGCCCCACAGGTGGCCAGGGACTACTACAAGCGCTCCTACCTGAAGAAGGACGTGGAGGCATACAACAGGGGCGAGCGGGACCGTTTCGTGGTCCAAAACAACCAGATCGTGGCCGTCAACCCCTACCTCCACTCCATACCGCTCCCCTTCGCCGACCTTCCCGTATGGGGGGGCGATCTCACCTACCGCCCATCCAACACCCGCCACCGTGAGATCAGGATCGCCGGCAAGGGCGCGCTTCCCATATCTCCGCTCGCAAGCGGCGTGCCGAACAACCCCTACGCGGCCCCTCTCGCGCTGCCCCTGCCAGAGCGCTTGACGGCTAGCCGCATGAAAGGGCAGACGGAAACGGCCCCCCCCCGCTGGCCGGAAGTGTACAAGCTCTACCGGGGAGCGGTGAGCACGAAGAACTACATGGGAGAGATCCACGGAATCGGCGACGAACTCCTCTTCTGCCGTGACAACCAGGGAGGCGGAGTGTCGGCCACCATCAACGGCCGGAAAGTGGGCGACGGGGACCTCTTCGCCCTTCGGCTGGGCGATCACCTGAAGCTGGAATGGGACAACGGCGGCAAGGCTTTTTCGGAAACCATGCACGTGGCGGTAAGCGAGAAGGCGCCCCTCATCTCACGATACCGCTGGGTC
Source organism: Deltaproteobacteria bacterium (assembly GCA_021815525.1). Lineage (GTDB taxonomy): Bacteria > Desulfobacterota > Desulfobacteria > Desulfobacterales > Desulfatibacillaceae > JACRLG01. The sequence continues at coordinate 1,736 of JAKAGN010000486.1, read as the reverse complement.
AGGAGGGGCAAGGAGCGCGTGCCCGAAAAACCCGATCCTCCCTTCGCGGCAGACCTTGCCCAGGCCGTAACCAACGCCCTGGGGCAGAGCCGGGAGCTTTCCGGCCCGGGCGGCCCCCCGGCGCCTGGGGCAAGGAACTTCGACCTAAGCCTTTCCCTCGACAAGGAAATCCACGAAAACACCCAGCGGGTGCTGGAGGAGTTCTGCGACAAGCGGCTTTCCGGCAAGCACGAGTTCCGGGCCTGCATAACGGTGATGGACGCCCTCTCGGGCGAAATACTGGCCCTCGCCAGCTACCCCACCCGAAACCAGTTTCCCGAGGACCCGCGCTCCGGCTCCTCGGAGGAGGACGACCTGCGGGCGAGGCTTCTGCGAAACCACAACTTTCAGCGCCTCCCCGTGGGCTCGGTGGCCAAGATACCTTTCACGGCCTCGATCCTGGCCGCCTCGCCCTTTCTCCAGAACCTCCTGGTGCCGGGAAAACCCAGCGGGGTGTTCACGAGCATCCTCGGGATCCCCCTCTCGAAGCCCATCACGGCCCACAAGGAATCCCCGGCCGCCGCGGACCTCGAGACCTTCATCCAGAAATCCCTCAACAGCTACGCGTTGACCCTCCTCACCCTGTCCACGGGGGTCAGCCCCACCGGCTTCCGCGCCGTCCCCCCGGACCGCCGGCAGCCCACGGCCATAGCTCCGCAAGGCGAACGCTTCTTCATGAGAGGCCCCAATGGAGCCACGGCCCACGCCTTCCGGCCCTATCTCGAACCCTTCGTGTTCGCCGGCGCGGGAAGCATGCCGCAGATCCAGAACCTAGACGGCCGCAACGTCCTTTTCGCCGCGAAAATGAAGGAGCTCTTCGGGGTGGACGTCACCTACGTAACCAATCGCTCCAGCGAAAGCGCCCGCCGTCCGTGGCAGGGCGACGACTGGACCGACACCGCCCCCTGGCGGCCATTGCTGGACCTCGTTTACGGCCGCGACAGGACCCCGCCCGGGCATCCATTTTTCGGTATCTCCCCCGAGCGGGAAAACCTGGCCCTAAACTTCGTGCACGATTACCGGACCGATTTTCTCACCCTCATCCTGGGGGGCGGCTCATCCCTGTGGACCGCGCCCAAGCTGTGCGAGATATGGAGCAGGCTCGTGACCGGCCGGATGGTGGAGGCGCGCCTGGTGCACGCCATCAAGACCCCCTCCGAGGTTCCCCTGGGATACCCCGAGGAGCCCGATCTCCTGCCCATGGACCGCGCCGTGCGGCGGCGGCTCGTCATGGCAATGACCCGGCCGGCCACGCCGGATGGGACCGCGTCGCAGCTCAATGCCCTCCTCACCCAGCTGGCCGCGGCCTACGAAAGGGACAAGGGCCAAGTCCTGGGTTTTTTCTGCAAGACCGGCAGCCCCAACAACGAGCGCCCCGTCTACACGCGGCTCGCCCATGTTATGATAGCCCTCATAAAGGCCAGGGTCCTGGACTACGACGGAGCCTCCGGCGCCATCCGCTACCGGGGCCGGCCGGTGCCCGATCCGGGCGGGGAAGGCGAGGGCCCGGGCGAGTTCGACAGCCTTGTACGTCTCATGGAGGAAAGCGACCGGGCCATCCTGGGCGGGGCGCCGGCGTCCCACGTTCTCCACCTCTGCGCCGACTTCAACGCGGGCGGTGAAAAGAGGCTCAAGAGCCCCTTCGTGGTGAGGCACGGAGTGCTCACGGAATTCCGGCAGAAAACAACCGCCCGCTT
>JAKAGN010000045.1 GCA_021815525.1 Deltaproteobacteria bacterium | reverse complement strand
CCGCCTGCCTTGTGCAAAAGGCCGGCGGCAAGGCCATAGGCTTCGTCCTGGACGTTTGCGACGAGGCCGCCGTGAACCGCGCCGTGGATGAGACCGCAAAGCGACACGGCCGGCTCGATTACATGGTGAACAACGCCGGGATCAGCATCGCGGGAGAATCCCTGGACCTTTCCGTATGCGATTTTCGGGATGTCTTCGCGGTGAACTTCTTCGGCGTCCTCTACGGGACCATGGCCGCGTACCGGGTCATGGCGGAGCAGGGCGGCGGCCACATCGTGAACGTCTCGTCGCTGGCCGGGCTTCTGCCCTTCCCGGTCAAGGCGCCCTACGCGGCGTCCAAGCACGCGGTGGTGGGGCTTTCCACTACCCTCAGGGCCGAGGGCGCCAAGCTTGGCGTAAGGGTGAGCGTGGCCTGCCCGGGCCTGGTGGACACGGAAATCTGGAGCAAGACCCCCATCATGAAGGCCGAAAGCGAGGACATACTGGCCATGATCCCGGTTTCCATGCTGAGCGCCGAGAAGGCCGCCCGCGCCATATGCGACGGGGTCGCCGCCAATCGCGGCATCATCGCGTTTCCGTTCCACGCCCGTTTTCTCTGGTGGCTCTACCGGCTCCATCCCGGGCTCCTCGCGCCCATGGGCTGGAAAATGATGAACGATTTCAGAAAGGTGAAAAGATCGAAGTGAAGCGCGCGGATCATTCCCCGAAAAAATCCAGGGCCGTCCTGGAGGACCTGATTCTCTACTGGATGCGCGGTTCCCACGACTCCGACATCCGGGCCGTTGTGGAGTTCGACGGCCGGCTCGATTTCGATCGCCTGGCGCGCGCCGCGCGGCTTTGCCTCGACGCGGAGCCGGTCCTTGGGCACCGCTTCGTGCCGGACAATTTCGGCGCGCACTGGGAGCGGGTCCCGGACCTCGACCGCAGTGAGATTGCGAGCCTTTTCGAGACCTCGGCCTACGACGGAGATTTCGGGCGCTTCCTGGTGGACGCGCCGGGCACTGACCTCTTTTCCGGGCCCCAGATTCGTCTTTCGGTCCTGCGCTCGAAAGCGGACACCCTGGTCATCCGCATAAACCACGTGGCGGGCGACGGCGGCGGGCTGAAGGACCTCACCCTTCTGCTTTCCGAAACATACCGGAAGCTTAAGGAAAACCCCGGCTACGCGCCGCCGGTCAACACGGGCTCCCGGAGCCTTCGACAGATATTTTCGCGCTTCGGGCGGGCCGACCTGCTGAAAATCGTGCGCCGGAGCTTCCGGGACGCGGCCGAGTTCCTGCGGCCGGCGAAGTTTCTGACTTCTTCCCTGGAGACCGGCTGCCGGACCCACCCCGCCATGCTGGTGCGGAGGGTTCCGGCCGAGCGCTTCGCGCGGGTCAGGGCCTACGGGAAGTCGCACTCCGCCACCGTGAACGACGTCATGGTGGCCGCGCATCTTAGGGCCTTCTACCGCTTCCTGAACCCCGGCGGCTGGCCCAGGCTCGTCATCACGGCGGATTTACGGCGGCATCTTCCCCGCGAGCAGGCCGAGGCCGTGTGCAACCTTTCGGGCTTCTTCTACCTGGACCTGGGCCGGAACCTTGGCGAATCCTTCGACGAGACCCTTTTCAAGGTCAGGGACCGCATTGACGCCCTCAAGAAGGACTACCTGGCCCTCGGCAACTTCCCCTTGACGACCCTGGCCTTCAAGAGCCTACCCCTGCCCCTTTCGCTTAAAGTTCACGATTTTTTGGGACACATCCAGAAAAAACAGGCCAAGACCGAGGGCCGGGTTGCGCCTCTTTTCACCAACACCGGCGCGTTCGGCGATTTTCGGGCCGACTTCGGCGGGGTTAACGCAACCAACGCCTACATCACAACCACCGTGGCCTATCCGCCTGTCGTGGCGGTGTGTCTTTCGGGCTTCGCGGGCGGCCTCACGCTGACCGGCGGCTTTTACGAGGGCTTCATCGGCCGTCCCCTCGTGGAGCGCTTCCTCGATCTTCTCATAGCCGAGCTTCCCGCTTGACTGGGGCCGGGTTTTGGCTATCATGACTCGTTTTTTATCCAGGCTTCGCATGGAGCCTTTTTCAACGGGCTCCTACGGAAACGTTTTCAGAGGGAAGGCGGCTATGGGAAATCTTTTTCACCACAGGGGCCACTCGGGCACCATCGAGGTGGACGGCCCGGGCAGGGTGCTCCACGGGAAAATCCTCGATATCCCCGAAACGATCTCCTACGAGGCCAAGAGCGTCGAGGAACTGGAGCGCGCCTTCCAAAAGGCCGTGGAGTGCTACCTATCCGCCCGCGAGGAAGGCGCGGCCCCGCGCATCCGGGTGCTCATGGTGGACGACGAGGAGCGCTTCCTTTCCACCATGAGCCGCATACTCACCCTGCGCGGCCTTTCGGTGACCACCGCCGTCAACGCCGCCCTGGCCCTCGAAATCCTTGCCCGAAGTCCCTTCGACGTCGTCATCCTGGATGAAAAAATGCCCGGCATGAAGGGCACCGAGGCGCTGCCCCTCATCCGGAAAACCGCCCCGGACGTGGAGATCATCATGCTGACCGGCCACGCGTCCGTGGACGCCGCGGCTTGCACCATGAGGGCCGGCGGGGCCGAGTATCTCCTGAAGCCTTGTTCGACCGAGGTTCTCCTGGATAAGATCGGCTGGGCGTGGGAGCGGAAAAAGGCGAGGAAGTAAAATTAATCCAATACATGAATAATTGATGCATTTATATAAAATTAAAATAAGTTAAGCATTGAAGGCCGCTCAGGGCCGCTTGGGCTTCCGCTCGTAGGCCCCGGCCAGGAAGCTCTCTGCGAAGGCGCTCACCGCGGCCTCGCTTTCCATGAGCATGTCCATCTGGCGGGTCACCTGCAGGAGCTTTCCCAGAACCTCCAGTTTTTCATCGATTTCCTCTTCCCCGTATTTCTGGAACCTCGCGTCCACGCGATCGCCCGAAACGTCCACCCCGAAACCGATGCGCGAAAGCACGAGCGCGATGGCACGGGCCCGGCGGTTCCGGCGCTCGTCGTCCGCCGCGCCGCCCTTGAAGGAAAAGGTTATGTAGTTGGTGTTGATGGCCTCGCCGCAGAAGCTGTCGAGGACCCCGTAGTGGTAGCCCACCCGCGAGCTGAAGTTCAGATAGTGATCGGAAATAACGGCGTAGCTCCGCTCGCCGAAGCGCTCCCCCCCGGCCCGGGGGCTCGCCATCATCTGCTGCGAGAGGACCGATAGAAAGCCTCCCACGTTAACGGGCTTAAGCATTGGGCCTCCGCCGGGGGGCAGGATAAGGCCCGAAAGGAGCGCCTTAAGAGGTCTCGATACGATTTCCTCCGGCTTTACCGTGTCTGCTCCGCGGGCCTCCGGCGCAAGACCGCCGCCCACGTCGATGAGGTAGAGATCGAGGCCCAGGTTGGCCGAAACGCGGCTTGCCCCGCCCCGGCCCGAGGCCGAGTCGGCCAGCGCGAACATCTCCTTGTAAGATATTTCGTGCAGGTAGCGGGTGATGTCGTGCAGGGTCCTGCAGCTCTGAATGGAAAACTCGGGTTTGCGGGGGTCGAGGAGGTTGAGGGGTGTTACCAACTCCGCGACTTTTTTGAGAATTTCATAGACCGGGGTTCCCTTCATTAGGGGCGTTTCGGCACGCGGCGCAAGCGCCAGCAAGCGCTCCACCCGGCCCTCGTAAACGCGCCCCGAAAAAGCGTCCACCGTGATGAGCGCACCCGGCGCTATGTCGCGGGTGGCGGTTTTCAAGGACAGAACCGTGGGAACGGAAAACTCCCTGGCCAGGCTCGCCATGTGCCCGGCCACGGAGCCGAAGTCCGTTACTATGGCCGCGGCCTTTTTCATGACCACCATGAAGGCGGGTGAGGAATGGGGCGCCACAAGGACCGCGCCCTCCGGAAAGGCCGCGAGGTCCTCCTCGCCGCGCACGAAAAAAGCGGGACCGCAGGCGGCTCCGGGCGCGGCGGGGCTTCCGCCGGAGATGACGAGCTTGTGGCCCGGCTCGGGCGGCGCCTGGGCTTCCCCCGGGGAACCGGCCCTAAGGCCAAGGGGCCGGGTCTGGAGAATCAAGGCTTTTCCGTTCGGGTCTACTGCCCATTCCACGTCCTGGGCGCAACCGTAATGGCGCTCCAGGGCAAGGCCATAGCCCGCAAGAGTTCGGATAATGTCGTCACTGAGCGAGGCAGCGGCTGCAAGGTGCTCCGGCACCGGGTTCTCCACGATTCCGCCGCCTGGGCCCAGGGCCAGGGCCGACTTTTTTTCGGCCAAAGCCCGAGAGAGAATATCGAGGGAGCCATCCTTGGAAACGGAGAAGACATCGGGGCTCGCGGTGCCGTCCACAACGGAAAGCCCCAGCCCCCACACGGAGTTGATGACCACGTGGTCGCCGGCGGGATCGAATGGGTGCCGGGTGTAAAGCACGCCCGATGCGACGGCCGGGACCATTTGGAGGCAGGCCACGCTCATGGCGGTGCTTTCGCCCGCGACGCCCTTGAGCATCCGGTATGCGATGGCGCGCGGTGTGTAGAGGCTCGCAACGATGATCTTGTAGGTCTCGACGAGCCGGTGGGCCGGAACGTTCAGAACAGTAAGGTATTGGCCGGCGAAGGAAAGGGCCGAGTCCTCGCCCACGGCCGACGAGCGCAGGGCCACGAAAAGCGCGTCCGGGCTTATGCCCAGCTCCTCGGCGAGCAGCGCGTGGGCCGAAGTGATGGCGCCGGCCACGTCGTCCGGAACCCTCGCGGAAAGGATGAGATGCTGGATGGACTCGCCGGCCGCCTGGATGGACTTGGTGTCGTCCGGGGAAAGGCCGATTTTTATTTTTCCGATCTCGTCCCAGAGGTCGGCGGAGTCGAAAAACGCGGCGAAGGCCTCGGTGGTGATGGCGAAACCCGCCGGAACGGGAAGCCCCGCCCGGTTCCGGACCTCTCCTAAATTGGCGTTCTTGCCCCCCACGAGGTCCACCATCTCCTTGGTGATCCTGGCATGGGGAAGAACCAGCTCATTGGGCACGCTCTCCCGCTGGGCCTCCACGAGAGCGGCTATCTGCCCCTGGAGCGAAACAACGAGCGCCGCGGCCGCCGGCGTTTTCCTGTCCGAAAGGGCCTCGAAGCTCTCCACGAGCCGCAAGGCGTGGAAAACCGCGCGGCTGGACAGGGAACGCACGGTGGCGAGGCCGAAGATTTCCCGGCCGCTCAACTTTTCCTCCATGTCGGCGATGATTTTTAAAAGCTCGGAGTTGGACTCGAGAAACCGGGCGAAATGGGCGTATTTTTCTTTGAAGGGAATGGCCGCGGCTTCTTGCGCAATCACCTGGCGTCTTCCAGTGATGCGGTAGTATAATAATTTAAGGTTGTTGAGAATCTCGCTCTCAATTTTCGGCATGACCGGCCATTCCGTTGTTGCGTAATTTTTTTGCGTAAAAAATGCGCAATACACTTTCCTGCGCATTATTGCGCAATATCATTCCGGACCGGAAAATACTGGGTCGCCGGACCTCTGCCGACTTTTTTCAAAAGCCCCTTACGAACCAAGTCCAGAAGATCGTACTGGGCGGTTCGATCCGGGATGTCGCCGCCCAGGATATCCTGGTACTCTGCCCGGTTGATGGATTCGCGGCCGAGAATATAGGGCCAGGCCCTTTGCTGGCGGGCGTTCAATCGCCGGGCATCCCCGTTGCTCTCCCGCGGCCCGGCCGGCTGCGCCGGGGCCCTGGCTTCCAGGGGCGCAGGCGACGGCGATTCCGGGGAGTACAATATGGGCTGATCGTCGAACCGAAGGTCTCCGGCGTCAAGAGTATCCTTTTCGGCCAGGGCCACGGCCCGGGTTATGCAATGCTTGATCTCGCGGACGTTTCCCGGCCAGTCGTGCGCCACAAGCTTTTCCAGGGCCCCCCGGGTCAGGCCCACCTCGTCGCGTTTAAGGGCCCGGGCCGCTTCCTTCAGAAAGTAGGCCGCAAGTGGAGGAATATCCTCCTTGTGCTCCCGCAAGGGTGGCGTGTGGATCGTGATGACCTTGAGGCGGTAATAAAGGTCCTCGCGGAAGGCGCCGCTTCTTACGCTCTCCACGAGATCGGCGTTGGTGGCCGCGATGACGCGGCAATCGAAGGGAATCTCCTCGTCGCTTCCCAAGGGCCTGATCCTCCTCACGGACAAGGCCCGGAGAAGCGACTGCTGAACCTTGACCGAGGCGTTTCCGATCTCGTCTAAGTGCAGGGAGCCTCCGTCGGCGGCCAGAAAAGCGCCCTTCCTATCCGTGCGGGCCTCGGAAAAGGCGCCCTTCACGTGACCGAAGAGGGCGTCGAGAAGGAGATTCTCGTCCAAGGCTCCGCAGTTTATGGATACGAATGGCCCGCCGGCCCTGGTGCTTTCCCTGTGGATGGCCTCGGCCGTGAGTTCCTTTCCCGTGCCGGTTTCCCCCACCACCAGAACGTCGGCGTCCACGGAGGCGGCCTTCCTGATAAGGGCCGCCAGGTTCCCGATCGCCGGGCCGTTTCCCACGATGCCCATTCCCGCGCCTTCTCCGGGGCCCTCGTCGAAGACCACCCGCTGGCGCAGGCGGTCGCTTTCGAGGAGTTCATCCCTTGCCCGCAGTTCCCTGCCCTGCAGAAGAAGGGACGAAATCATGGTGTTGATGGAGTCCCTCAGCGCCAGGGTTTCCTGGTCTCCGGCGGGCAGGGTCAGGGGGTGGAGCCGCCCCTCTTTCTGCATGTCGGATACCTCCGAGGCCAGCCGCAATATCGGCCGCGTGATGGCGCGTGAGAGGAAAAAGATGAGAACCGCGATGAGGATGATGGTGCCGAAGGTGATGATGAAAAGAACGTCAAACTGCTGGAACGACGCCGCCATTGTGAGGAGGCTCGTGTCCCAGAACGCGACGCCGCCGATCACCTGGCCGGGCTCCTTGCCATCCGGGAAGAAACGTACGGGCGCGTAGCCGAGAAAACGGGGCCGGGAGACCGCGCCGCTTGAATCTAAGCTGTCCCCCACCGTAAACAGCCCATGCTTGCCCTGCTGAACGTCCACCACCATGCTCCAAAATTTTTCATGGCGGGAGGCCGGGCGGAAGGCGGCCTCGAGCCCCGGCTTGCCCAGGTCTCCGACGAGACCCGTGCGGGCGGTGTCCGTGTCCAGCTTGCGGTCGCCATCCTCGATGTTTTCCGACTGGAAGATGATCCACCCGTATGGATCGAAGAAAAAGCTGTACCGCTTTTCCGCGGTGCGGGGAAAAGCATAAAGGGGAGACTTGGGGGAGTTGAAGAGGGAAAGCACGTCCCTCAACGCCGCCGCGTCCAATGAAAGGGTAAGAAAGCCGCGGGGCGAGAGCGTGGGGCTCGTGAGGCGAATGACGGTCAGGGCCAGGCTGCGGGAGACCCCGCCCGCCTCCACCACGGGGTAGATGACGCCGGTCACGGCGGAGATGCCGACCGATCCGTTGGGGGCGTTGCCGGCGGGAGGGCCGGCGAGGGGCCCCGAAGGCAGGGTCGCCGCCGACGCCGCCGGAACATCGGCCACGCCTTCCCTGGTCTTAACAAAGACAAGGGACCGCCTTGTATCATCCGACTGGAAGGCCAGCTCCCGATACCGTATGCCGCGGCCTGGAGACCGGAATTCGAGAAAATGTCGCAGCCCCTCTTTTGTAATGGGCTCGCCCGCCAGGAAAACGAGGTCTTCACGGGCGTTGGCAAGAAGATTTTCCAGTTCATGGGCCTGCGCCATGGCCGTTGTCCGGGAGGTCCGCGCGAGGGCCAGATTGAGATAATGACAAGAAATACGATATGTTGCGTACCCGGTGACGGCCAGGATGCAGACGATGGGCGGCAGGAGGGTGGCGAATATGCGCTTGCGTATGCTCCATTGCGCAAACTCCTCCCCGAAGAAGGTTTCAAAGGGCGTGGGAACTGCAAAACGCATGGCGACATTCCTCATGGAGCGCAAAGTCTTTGCGCCATTATCCCGCCTATTCCGCATTGCGGAATTTTTTTTACGCCAAATCTTTTTGCGCAATTACCATATTTCCAATGATCCTGTCAAGTTTTCAAATCTGGCACGAGGCTTGCTTTGAAAATCGGCGCTCTCGCATATTGCGAACAGGCCGAAACCCAAGAAAGGAGATTGAACCATGAAGATTTTGGCGGCGCTCGATCAAACGCTCTCCGGAGAAGCCGTTCTCAGGAAGGCCGTGAAAACGGCCCTTCAGCAAAACGCCAAGCTGGAGATCATGGTGGTAGCCGAGAATTTCAGCGACGTTGGAGACGTTCTGGATCCCGGCGACGTAAACGAAAAGCTCCTCAACAGCGCCCGGCAGGCCGCCGAGAAGTACCGCAAGCTGGCCCAGACCCTGGGGGTTTCGGCCAAGGTCATCGTTGAGTCGGGGGTTTCACCCGCCGACATCATCGTGAAAAGGGCGGAGAAGGAAAACCTGGATCTCATCGTCCTGGGACGCAGGGCCAAGAAGGGTCTCGATCGCTTCCTGATCGGCTCCGTGGCCAACAAGGTCGTGGCCTATGCGCCCTGCTCGGTGCTGGTGGTCAGGTAACAGCCTGTTTCAACAAGCTGGTAACCGTTTTAGTTGAAAGGAGGAAGAATCGATGAAAGCCCTTATCGGAAAAATCTACCTCATGGCGACGCTCCTCCTGGTGGGCCTCCCGGCCGCGGCCCTGGCCGCCGGCGGTGGAGGCGCCTCCCCCGTGGTGATCGTGGCCGACACCCGGAAGCTTTCCGGCATACTCGCATGGTGGGCCAATCTCTACAACGAAAGCCACGTCCAGTTCACCATCGTGACGGTCATCCTGATCCCCACGGTGGGGGTGATCTTCGGCGTCATCGCCGACATCGTGATGAACATGATCGGCATCGACTTGAAGCACCGCGAACTGGCGGAACACTGATTCCGGGCAATAGGCAAAGGAGGACGATCTCATGGAATGGTTGTATATCCTCATGCCCATCGCGGGCGTGAAAATCTTCTGGCCCGGGCTCATCATACTGGGCGTGGGCGTGGGAATCATAGGCGGATTCTTCGGAATGGGCGGGGCCTGGATGGTGACCCCGGGCCTCAACATCTTGGGCTTCCCCATGGCTTTCGCCATCGGAACCGACATCGCCCACATGGCCGGCAAATCCCTCATATCGACAATGAGGCACGGCAAATTCGGCAACGTCGACTACAAGCTCGGCTTCATCATGCTCTTCGGCACCATCGTGGGCTTCGAGGTGGGGGCACGGATGGTGATGTGGCTCGAGCGCCTCGGCTCGGTGGAGCTTGTGGTGCGCTGGATATACATCGCGCTTCTGGCCTTGATCGCGTGGATGGTCTTCCACGACGTGGCCAAGCGCCGCGCCAAGGAGAAGGCCGCCAAGGCCGCCGGCAAGGAAATCGACGCCCTGACCACCGGCATCGAGTGGCACAAGACCCTCCACAAGATCAAGATACCCCCCATGATACACCTCAATGTGGCGGGAATCTACTGCACCGCGTGGCTCCCCATCGGCGTCAGCTTCTTCACCGGCTGGCTCGCCGGCATCCTTGGGATCGGCGGCGGCCTGATCCGTATGCCGGCCCTGATCTACCTCATCGGCTGCCCCACCCACGTGGCCGTTGGAACGGATCTCTTCGAGGTCATGATCTCCGGGCTTTACGGCGCCGGCACCTACACCATGAAGGGCCGCACCGAGCTTGTGGCCGCCCTCATCATGCTGGTGGGCGCATCGGTGGGCGCGCAGGTGGGCGCCGTGGCCACCAAGTACATCAAGGGTTACGGCATCCGGGTGGCCTTCGGGCTCGCGGTCATCGGCTGCGCCACCTCCATCCTCATGAAGCTGGTCCAGCCCTGGCTTCCCAGCCTGAAAAAGGCTCTGGACTCTGGCGCCACGGTGCTCATCCTGGGGCTTGTGGGCGGAATGTCCATTTACATCTTCGTGAAGATGGTTCAGGGCGTGCAAAACGAACTGGCCATGAAAAAGGCCAAGGGGGCTTAACGGCCGCCGTCAACCGCGCCTGGAGATTTCACGCGCACCGCAAAAGGAGCGAAAACATGGCGAAACGTCGCTTGATGATCCTCATGGCGGTCCTTGTGCCGCTGTGTCTTACGCTTGGATGCTCGGAGTACGGCAAGGTGGACCAGGGCCGGGTCATCGCCTACGATAAGGAAAAGGGCGAGGTTACCCTCATCCGGGACAAGGCCAACGACTCCCAGAAGCCCGATTACTCCATCCTGCCGCCCTTTGTTTACAAGGTGCCGGCCAACAAGCACGAGATGGGCCCGGAGCCCAAGTTCGGCCTTCGCATGAAGCTTGACGTGGACAAGAGCGAGATCCACATCTACGACCCGGCCACCAACAGCTTCAGGACCATCCGGTTCACGCCGGTGTCCGTCCGCAGGGACGTGCCCAAGGACGACCCGGAGGTCTTCGACAAGGCGGAGAAGAAGGCCAAAAAGTTCCCGGCCATCGACGCGGCCAAAAAGACCATAACCATCTACTCCGGCCGCCAGAAGGTGCTGGCCACCTTCACGGTGCCCGACGAGGACTTCGTCCGCCCGCCCTACACCTGGGAGGCCGGGGACGAGGTGCGGATATACTACAAGGAAGAAGGCGTGGCCCTTCGCATGATGAACGTCTCCAAGACCGACATCTTCAAGAAATAGCCCCTTCCAGCCCCGGGACGCGGCGTCTTCGCCGCGTCCCGGCGGGCTTCGGCGAAACGTGGGCGAAAAGGAGGAACCTCATGGACCAGGAAAGCGCCGTGGACTCCCTTTCCATAGAGGAGAGGCTTCTCATCATCGTGATGGACGCCGTGGTCATCGCGGAGATCTTCGTGGGGATGTACTTTGCCTCCCTCGATCAGGACAACCTGACCGTGGTTTTTTGCCGTACCTTCTTTTCCCTTCTGCTGCCCACCCTGGTCATAGGTTTCCTGGCCAGGCGGCGGCTTAAGTCCCGCCGCGCCGGAGGCGCCTGAACCATGAGGAACGCCACGGCCAGGGCCGCAGCGGGCCGCCGCCTCGCCGGAAGGATGGCTGGCGCCCTGTTCGCGGCCTGCCTTTTGTGCGTGGCCGACGGCCTTCTGGCCGCGTGGCTGGCGCCCTTCAACGCCTTTTACGCCGTGGCGGGCTCCTCCTTCGCCCTAAACGGCCCCCTGCCCAAAGGCGCCCCCGACCTCGCCCGTGTGCGGGTGGAAGGCCCGCCGCCCGGTGTCCTGCGCATATCCCTGGAAAAAACCTACAAGGGCTTCTGGTTCGGCGGCCTCATGTGGAAAGGGACCGTGTCCGTTTCGCCACGGGCTCTCCCGGGCGCGTACTTTCTCACTGTCCGGGGGCCCGGGAGCGAAGCCCCCTCCCCTCTCCTCAGGTTCCGGATCGGCGTCTACTCCGACTCCCGGGCCCTGCGCCGGGCCTCCCATTCAATCTGCGTCCGCCTTCTGGGGCTGCGCCCCTTCGCCCTTGCCGGAGCCCTTCTTCTTCCCCTCATGGCCGCCGTCGGCTTCACCTTTTTCGAAGCCAGGCGCCTGACGCGGCTCTACCGGGCGGAGGGCAAGGCCGAGATTTTTCACGTCAGCCGGACCCCGGAAGGGATTATCGCCCACTTCGAGCTGGGGACCGCCAACGGCGCCCGGGAGGGCATGGAAATGCTGATCCGGCGCGAGGACGGCTCCCTGGTGGCGCGGGGGCTGATCCTAACGGTCAAGCCCTGCGAATCCACGGCCCTTGTCACCGGCGACGCCGCCGGCGTGCGCCCGGGCCTGGTGGCGGACATCCGGCCGGAGTGAAGAAGGAACGGATTGTGGGGGGAGGGGGAGGGGAAACCCTTTTCTGC
>JAKAGN010000485.1 GCA_021815525.1 Deltaproteobacteria bacterium | reverse complement strand
TTGGAAAAATCCGGCCACAAGGTCTTTGTTATGAAGATTTCCGCGTAGGCTATCTGCCAGAGAAGGAAGTTCGACACGCGCATCTCCCCGCTGGTGCGGATCAAAAGGTCCGGGTCCGGCATGTCGGCGGTGTAGAGACGGCGGCCGATCTCCTCCTCGTTCACGCTGGCGGGATCCAGGCGGCCGGCCCGGACGTCCTCGGCCACGAGGCGCACCGCCCGGAGTATCTCCTCCCGGCCGCCGTAGGAAAGCGCCAGGGTGAGCACCATGCGGTCGTTACTGGCCGTGGCCGCCATGACCTCGGAGGCCGCTTCCCGCACGTCTTGGGGCAGGCGATCGAACTGGCCTATCACCGAAAGGCGGATGCCGTTATCCAGCATCTCGCTTCGTTCGGATTTCAGGAAGCGTTTCAAAAGCATCATGAGGGCCGAAACCTCGGCCTTGGGGCGCCGCCAGTTTTCCGTGGAGAAGGCGTAGAGGGTGAGATAGCCGACTCCGGCCTCGCGGCTCGTCCGCACCACCGTGCGCACTGTGTCGGCGCCCCGCTCGTGGCCGATGGTGCGGTTTAAGAGCCGTTTCCTGGCCCAGCGGCCGTTTCCGTCCATGATGACGGCCACGTGGCGCGGCAGCCGCGAGGGATCCAGGCCGTAATCGCGGGCGCTAAGTTTGCGCTCAGAACTCAAGTATCTCTTTTTCCTTCTTGGCGGCTATCTCGTCGATCTTCTTGATGTAGTCGTCGGTGATCTTCTGGATCTTCTCCTGGGCCTTGAAGGAGTCGTCCTCGGATATCTTGCCGTCCTTCTTCAAGGCCTTGGCGGCCTCGTTGGCCTCGCGGCGGATGGTGCGGACCGAGACCTTCTCCTCCTCGCTGATCTTGTTCACCACCTTCACAAGCTCCTTGCGGCGGGCCTCCGTGAGGGGCGGTATGGAGATGCGCACCACCTTGCCGTCGTTCGTTGGGGTGAGCCCAAGGTCGGATTTCAAGATGGCCTTTTCGATCTCGTGGATCAGGGAGGCGTCCCAGGGGGCGATGGTGATGAGGCGGCTTTCGGGCACGGCCACGGACGCGGTCTGTGCCACCGGGGTGGGGGTCCCGTAGTAGTTGACCCGCACGCCGTCCAAAAGCGAGAGGGAGGCCCGGCCGGTGCGGACGCGGGAAAGCTCCTGGTTCAAGGCCGCTATGGCCTTTTCCATCTTGTCCTTGGTTTCCTTGTAGATGGCTTCCAGCATGAAAGGCACCCCCTTCTATATTGGGTGTCCGCGCGGCCGGACAAAACGCCCCGGCGCGCGGCAAGGGCTATGCGGACGGCGGCGGGACCGGGCCCCGCCCCGCCGTCACTCTTTTCCGATGTAGGTTCCTATGGACTCGCCGCAGATGATTTTCTTGACGTTGCCCGCGCCGTTCATGTTGAAGACCACGATGGGGATGTTGTTGTCCATGGCGAGCGTGATGGCCGTCATGTCCATTACCCGAAGGTCCTTTTCGATGACGTTGCGGTAGCTGGTCTTCCAGATGGGCCTGGCTTCCTTCACCGTCTTGGGATCGGCGTCGTAGAGGCCGTCCACCTTCGTGGCCTTTAAGAGGATTTCCGCGTGGATCTCCTGGGCCCGCAGCACCGCCGCCGTGTCGGTGGTGAAGTAGGGGTTGCCGGTCCCGGCCGCGAAGATCACCACCCGGCCCTTGTCCAGGTGCCGCAGGGCCCTCTTCAGGATATAGGGCTCGGCCACCTCGTCCATGGCGATGGCGCTTTGGATGCGGGTCTGTATCCCCTTCTTCTCCAGGGCGTCGGAGAGCGCGATGGAGTTGATGACCGTGGCCAGCATCCCCATGTGGTCCGCCAGCGTCCGGTCCATGCCCAGGGAGCTGGACTCCACCCCCCGGAAGATGTTGCCGCCGCCTATGACGAGCGCCAGCTGTATCCCCAGGTCGTAGAGGCTCCTGACCTCGTCGGCCAGGTAGGAGAGCACCCTGGCGCTGATCCCGAAGCCCTGGTCGCCCATGAGGGCCTCGCCGGAGAGCTTCAGAAGAACCCTCTTGTAGCGCGCGGGAGCCATGTTAGTCACCGCCCAGGACGAAGCGGGCGAAGCGGCGGACAGAGCAGTTCTCGCCGGTCTTCCCTATGAGCTGGGTAAGGTAGTCCTGGATCGTTATGTCGGGGTTCTTCACGAAGGGCTGCGACAGGAGGCAGGAGTCCTGGAGGAACTTCTTGAGCTTGCCCTCCACGATCTTCTCGGCCATCTTCTCCTTGCCCATCTCCTTGGCCTGGCCAAGGTAGACTTCCTTCTCCCGCGCCAGGACGGCCGGGTCCACGTCCTCGGCCCGGACGGCCAGGGGCGCCGCGGCCGCTATGTGCATTGCTATATCCTTGGCGAAGGCCAAAAACTCCTCGTTCCTCGCCACGAAGTCGGTCTCGCAGTTCACCTCCACCAGAACCCCGAGCTTGCCGTTCATGTGGATGTAGGAATAAACCACGCCCTGGCTGGTGGCGCGTCCGGCGCGCTTGGCGGCCGTGGCGAGCCCCTTCTTGCGCAGGAAATCTATGGCCTTTTCCATGTCGCCGTCGCTCTGTTTCAGGGCTTCCTTGCAGTCCATCATGCCGGCGCCCGTTGTCTCCCTGAGCTTCTTGACGGCCTCGGCGGTAATGTTCGCCATGTCCTTCTCCTTTTTATCGCCTCCGGGAGGGGGCGGGGGGCTCCCTCCCGGTAGATGGAATTTTTTGGGATTACTCTTCCTCGGCCTCGGCGGCCTTGGCGCCCTTCTTCCGGGACACGATGGGGCCCTCGCCCTCTTCGGCTCCGGCCTTCTCGGCGGCCGCGGCGGCCATGGCCCGGTCATCCTCGGCCTTGTC
>JAKAGN010000484.1 GCA_021815525.1 Deltaproteobacteria bacterium | reverse complement strand
CGCACCCCCTCCCCCTATTCCCCCCAAAAAACTTTCAGTTAAGTGGTAACGCACCATGAACACACGCAAAGCCGCGATATTGGCTTGCCTCGCATTGTTTTTTGGAGCCGTTGAATGCCCTGCGGCTGATGAAGTAAACGAGACGATCGCCGGGTTCAAGAAATAATATGGCCTCGGCGCTTTTACCTGGAACCGGAAAAATTTCCTTCGGCGGTCGGCGGCGTTAAACATGGAGGGGCAAGAATGAAACCGGCATTGACGCGCTGCATAGTAATCGCGGCAGTTTGCCTGGCGGCGGGCTTGATGGTCACGGGAAACGGCTGCGGGCTCACCCGCACGCCCCGGCCCTCCCCCCGATCCTACCTCCTGGACTACCCCGCGCCCCAGGCGGTCCAAAAGCCCGCCCTTCCGGTTGTGATCCGCGTGGAGCGCTTCTCCGCCGCGCCGGAGCTTTCCGGCGTCCAAATGCTCTACCGCGACGCGCCTTACGCCAGCACGGCCTACAGCCTCTACAGGTGGCGCGCGGCCCCGGCGGACATGGCCTCCTTCTTCCTCGCCCGGGACATGAACGCAAGCGGGCTCTTTACGGCGGCGCTTCCCTACGACACGCGGCTTGCCGCCACCCACAGCCTGGAGGGCCGGGTGGAGTAGTTCTACGAGAACGACGCGGAGCAGAAGCACTGGCAGGCCGTGCTCTCGGTCTCGGTGACGCTCGCCCGCGAAAACGAGCCGGACGTGACGAAAAGGATCGTGTTCCAGAAGACCTACCGCGAAGTCAGGGCCGCCTCCGTCAACAACCCCCAGGCCGTGGCCGGGGCCATGAGCGAGGCCATGCGGAGCGTCTCCGAGCGCATCATCGCCGACGTTTACGAGGCCCTCTCCCGGAAAGGGTGAAACCTTTCTCACAGCTCCGCCGCAGCTTCGCCCTTGCGGTTCGCCCGCCCTTTGGATAGAATTCCGATCCTGCCGGCCGGATGCCGCGGCCGGCGGGTTCATCCTTCACTCATTGCCGCGAGGAAGATTCCCATGAAGCGTTTCGTTTTTCCCGCCCTTATCGCCCTTCTTTTCTCGGCCTGCACCACGGCCTACCAGGCAAAGCCCCTTACCTTCAAGGCCCCGTCCGCCTACGGCAACGTGGTTACCATGTCCGGGGCCCAGATCGCGGCCGAGGCCTTCACCGACCCGGAGAAGGCCAAGGAGGTCTTCGGGTTCGACATTCGGGGCGCGGGGTTCCTGCCTGTGCAGGTGGTGTTCGACAACAAGGGCTCCCACAGGATACGGCTGGACGAGGCACAAACCTTCCTGGAGGACAACGAGGGCAACCTCTGGCCCATCCTTGCGAAAAATCTCGCGGAGGAGCGCGCCACAAAGTTCTCGGAGGGCAAGGCCATGGCCCAGGAGGGCGGAAAGGACGCCATCTACGGCGCCATCGGCGGGGCATTGATCGGCGCGGCCGTGGGCATCGTGACGGGCGAAGGGGTGGGTTCCTCGGCCGGCAAGGGCGCGGCCGTGGGCGCGGCGTCAGGGGCCGTACTGGGCGGGGCCTCCAAGATGGGCGACAGCGAGGCCCGCGACGCCATCATGCAGGACCTGCGCGCCAAAAGCCTCGAAAACCGCGTGGTCCCGCCCCAGGGCCTCGCCTTCGGCGTCATCTTCTTCCCCGGCGAGGCCAAGAGCGCAAAGGCCCTTAGGCTGCGCCTGACGGATCTCGACAGCGGCGTCGACCAGGCCTTCACGCTCCCGCTCGGCCAGTAGGCGGCCCGTGGCGCAGCCCCGGGCCCCGCAAGCATATCGGGGGGCCGGGGGCGGGCCATTTTCATGCTTTTGAACTCAACTTGGTATCAAAGGGATTTCACCAGCTCCGCCAGGCGAGGGGCGCTGGAAAGCGCCGGGCGGCTCTTGAGGGCGGAAAGCGCCGCCGGGATGTGCTCGGAAAAGCCCGGCTTGCCCTTGACCCGCGAGAGGAACGCGAAGGCCCCCAGGACCTGGAGGTTGCGGAAAAGCGCGCACAGCTCGTAGCCGCGGAAAAAGGCCTCGCGGTCAAGGGGCATCCGGCGGGAAAGCTCATCCGCGTAGAAATCGAGGAGACGGGCCTGGAGGGGCGCCGGAAGGTCCACGTAGGGGTCGATGAGAAGGCTTGCGGGGTCGTACTGGAGGGGCCCCAGGCGCCCGGCCGCGAAATCTATGAAGTAGGGCTCGCCGTTTTTCACCATTATGTTGCGGGACTGCATGTCCCGGTGGAGGAAGTATCGGGGCTCGCCCGCCGTGGCCTCCTCCGCAAGGGCCCTAAGCTCCGGCGCGAAGTCCTCGTCCCGCGCGTTAAGCCCCCGAAGCCCCCGCACGAAGGCCGAAAGGAAGTAGCCCGCCTCGCGCTCCATGACAAGGTCCGCGTCGTAGCGGGGCGTCTGGAATGTCCAGGCAGTGTCGAAGCCCCGGCCGCCCTCCACGGCGGTGACGGCCAGGCGCGAGAGCACGGCCCGGTAGAGGCCCTCCGTCCCCCCCGCCCCGCCGTTTTTCACCGCAGCCATGAGGTTTTTGTTGCCTAAGTCCTCCACGAAAACATGCCCCGTGAAGGGTTCGTAATAGACCATCTCCGGCACCGGCGCGCCCGCGGCCTTCAAATGCCGCCCTATGCGGAAGAAGGCGTCGGCCTCGTTCACCTCCGGGCCCGTGCGCAAGCCGTGGCTCGCCGCCACGAGCGTCGCCCCGCCCGCCTCCACGCGGTGCCAGCGCCGGTCCGAGCCGTCCCCGGCGAGCGGCGTCACGGTAAGCTCGCGTCCATCCGCCGTCACCCCCCTCAACCGGAAGGCCTGCACGGCGGACGCCGTGAGGGCCTTTCGCGCGTAGCC
>JAKAGN010000483.1 GCA_021815525.1 Deltaproteobacteria bacterium | reverse complement strand
CGCGTCCGGTATTCCCCTTTTCTCGAAGGCCTTCTTGATGATGGGATAGGCCACGTGCTCGGTGGTGCCGGGCGGCACGGTGGTCTCGATGAGGACCATGCAGTCGGGCCGGATCCGGTCTCCGATTACGGAGAGCGAGGCCTCGAGGGCCGCGATGTCGGCCTTGCCGTTCCGGACGTTTCCCAGGCTCTCCTTCAGGTAGTCGCACTGGACGTCCACCACCACCACGTCGGCGTGGGAAAGGGCCTCGTAGCTGAAGGTGGCGGCAAGGGTCTTCTTCTCCTTGACGCAGCGGGCGATCAGGGGCGCCACCTCGGGGTCCTCGGCGTCCACCGGGGCCTCGCCGCGGTTGAGATAGTGAATCTTCCAGTAGCTCCGGGTGGAGGGCCGCTGCATCCCCAGGACGAACTTGCCGGGCTTGCCGGTTTTTTTATCCACCGAGTCGGCCACCACTCCCGCCATGACCGCGCCCACGAAGCCCACGCCCATCACCACCACGATCTCGCGCCCGAGGGCCCTGTTCTCGGCCACGAGGGCGGCGATCCGCTCGTTTTCCCTTTCGTACTCATCGGCCCGGGGAAGCGGGAAAACCTCCCCGGCCGGGCAAACGGAAACGGCCAGCGCCTTCACTTTTTCTTCGTCGTGGTGGGACATGGGTTCCTCCGTTCTTTGTCTTTTTTGATTTCCAATATGTTACGTCCCTTGCGGGCCGTAGTGTTCCTTGTACCAGGCCACGAACCGGCCGACTCCCTCCGAAAGGGGCGTGGAGGGCGAAAAGCCCACGTCGCGGGCAAGGTCGTCGATGTCCGCGCAGGTGGCGGCCACGTCCCCGGGCTGCATGGGAAGAAGCTTCTTCACGGCCTTTTTCCCGAGCGCGTCCTCGATCACAGAGATGAAATCGAGGAGCGAGACGGGGTTGTTGTTTCCTATGTTATAGAGCCGGTAAGGGGCGGAGCTTATCCCCGGATCGGTATGGGCCGTGTCGAAGGCGGGGTCCGGCGCGGGAATGCGGTCCAGGACCCGCACCACGCCCTCCACTATGTCGTCGATGTAGGTGAAGTCCCGCTCCATGCGGCCCTCGTTGAAGACGGATATGGGCTCCCCCGAAAGGATCGCCTTGGTGAACAGAAAAAGCGCCATGTCCGGCCGCCCCCAGGGCCCGTAGACGGTGAAGAACCGAAGGCCCGTCACGGGGAGCCTGTAGAGATGGGCGTATGAGTGCGCCAGAAGCTCGTTGGACTTCTTGGTGGCCGCGTAGAGGCTCACCGGATGGTCCACGTTGTGGTGCACCGAAAAGGGGCGGTTTACGTTCATGCCGTAAACCGACGAGGACGAGGCGAACACAAGGTGCGAGACACCCGAATTGCGGCAGCCCTCCAAAACGTTCACGAAGCCCACGAGGTTCGCGTCCACGTAGGCGTGGGGGTTTTTGAGGGAGTAGCGCACCCCGGCCTGGGCCGCCAGGTGGGCCACCCGGTCGAACTTCTCCCGCGCGAAGATTTCGGCGGTATTGGCGCGGTCCGCAAGATCCGCCTTCACGAAGCGGAAGCCCTGAAGCGGAAGGAGCCGCGAAAGCCGCGCCTCCTTCAAGGCCGGGTCGTAGTAGTCGTTTAAGCTGTCGAGCCCCACCACCTCGCAGCCCTTGGCCAAAAGCCTCGAGGCGAGGTGAAAACCGATGAAGCCGGCAGCGCCCGTAACCAGTGTTTTCATTGCTCCGCCCGATCCGTCCCGCACGAGCCCCGATCCGTCCCGCACGCGAAAAAATGAGTCATCGCCGGTTTCCCGACGGGATAAACGTTGAATCCTATGTCAAAGAGCCGGTCGTGGTCAAGGATGTTGCGGCCGTCGAAGATGAAGGCCGGTTTTTCCATGTTCCTGAACACGGCCTCGTAGTCGAGCCTCCTGTAGTGCTCCCAGTCGGTGACTATGGCTATGGCGTGGGCGCCCCGGGCGGCCTCCATGGGGTCCTCCTCGAAACGCACGGCGTCCCCAAGGTCCGCCAGGTCCTCCCGGGCGTTCTCCAGGGCCTTGGGGTCTGAAACCACCACCTCGGCCCGCTCCTCAGCGAGCCGCCGCGCCACGTGGATGGCCGGGCTTTCCCGGGTGTCGCCGGTGTCGGACTTGAAGGCGAAGCCATAGATGCACACCCTTTTCCCGGCGAGCGTGTTGAAGAGCGCCGAAAGCATCCGGTCCACGAAGCGGTCCTTCTGGTGCTCGTTTATCCGCACCACCTGCTCCCAGTAGTCGGCGGTCTCGTTTAGGCCGTAGGAGCGGGAGAGGTAGACAAGGTTCAATATGTCCTTCTTGAAGCAGGAGCCGCCGAAGCCAACCCCGGCCTTCAAGAACTTGGCGCCTATGCGGCCGTCCATGCCCACGGCCTCCGCCACCCGGGTCACGTCCGCGCCGGTCTTCTCGCAAAGGGCGGAGACGGCGTTAACAGAGCTTATTCGCTGGGCCAGGAAGGCGTTGGCCACGAGCTTCGAAAGCTCGCTGGACCACACGTCGGTAGTGAGTATCCGCTCCCTTGGCACCCAGTTGGAGTAGAGCGCCACAAGCTCGTCCCGGGCGGCGAGGCCCGAGGGCGAAAGCCTGGAGCCTATGAGGACCCTCTCGGGGTTCATGAGGTCCGTGACGGCGGTGCCCTCGGCCAGGAACTCGGGGTTCGAGAGCACCTCGAAGCCGCGGCCGTCCTTGGGGCAGTTCAAAATCTCGTCCATGGCCTGGGCCGTGCGCACCGGGACGGTGCTCTTTTCCACGATTATCTTGGGGGGCCTGGCCACCGCGAGGATGCGGCGGGCGGTCTTTTCCCAGTATTGAAGGTCCGCCGCCATGCCCGCCCCGGCCCCGAAGGTC
>JAKAGN010000482.1 GCA_021815525.1 Deltaproteobacteria bacterium | reverse complement strand
CGGAGCCATTAAGGTCCGGGGCGGGGAAGGACGCGGGGGGAGCGAGGGGCGGAGCCTTTTCCCGCCCGCCGGAAAGCGCGTGAGCGACGGGCCGCGAGGGGATTTCCCCTCCCGCCCCCTGCGAACAACACCATCTCAAAGGAGATATTTCGTTATGGCGGACTATGACGTCATCGTGGTGGGCGGCGGAATCAACGGGCTAACCGCGGCCGCTTACCTGGGCCGCGCAGGCTTGAAGGTCCTGGTCCTGGAGGCCCGGGGCGAGTGCGGCGCGCACTGCGACACCACGGAACCCGGAGTTCCCGGCTTCGTCCACAACCTGCACGCCACCTGGCTCATCACGGCCATGTCCCCGGCCATGGCGGACCTCGATCTTACCCGCTTCGGCCTCGAGTTCATGGCCACGGACATCGTCTACGGCAAGACCTTCAAGGACGGCAAAAACGCCCTGATGAGCATCGATCCCACTAAAACCATGGAGAGCTGGGGACGGCACTCGGCCAAGGACCTGGCCCTCATGGAAAGCGCCGCGGCCTTCCTGCTTCCCCGCATCGAAGACATAGTGGACACCCTGCACAGCTACCTCTTCAAGGCCCCCTCCTGGGAAAACGAGCTGGCGCTGGCCGGCTTTTCCGAGGCCTTCTACAAGGAGGCGGGCATCGACCTCGATTACTACCGGCTCGCCAACATGAACGGATTCGAGGCCATGGACAAGTTCTTCGAGTCCGAGCACGTGAAGACCCTCATAGAGTCCCTGGCCTGGATCGGGGGAATGCCCCCCATCCACCGCACCGTGGGCTCGGTGGGCTGCGCCTTCCCCTCGCTTCTAACCGGCCCCTTCATACCGGTGCATTTCGCCCACGGCGGCTCCCACGCCGTGACCCACGCCCTGGTGAAGGCCTGCACCACCTACGGGGTGAAGATACTGCCGGTCTGCCCCATCAAGAAGATTCTCGTGGAAAACGGCGAGGCTACGGGCGTGGTGCTTTCCGAGCACGCGGTCTTCCCCAACGAGACCATCACGGCGAAGAAGATCATCTCCAACCTGACCGTGGCGCCCACCTTCCTGAAAATGATCGGCCCGGACGTCATCGGCCCCGAGATGGCCCACAGGATCGCCAAGTTCGGCTACTCCGAGCAGAACCTCTTTGCCGTCTACTACGCCCTTTCGGGGCAGCCCCGCTTCGCCTCCGAGGCCTTCGACCCGGCCATCGGCCGCTGCGCCATGGGCTACTTCGGCGGCGACACCGCCACCGAGCTCAAGCACTTCAACTCCTCGCTCGTCTCCGGCCACATCCACGACGAGATCATGGCCAACTGGTTCATCCCCACCCTCGCCGACCCCTCCCAGGCCCCTCCGGGCTGCCACACCAGCTTCGTGTGGACCGACGTTCCGCCCTGCCCGGTCTCCTGGAAGCACGGAAAGCTCGACGGCCTGAAGTCATGGGACAAGATAAAGGAGAAGATGGCGGATGAAGTCACCGACACCTACGAGCGCTACGCCCCGGGCTTCAAGGACCTGATCGTGGAGCGCATCCTTTACACCCCCCTGGACATGCAAAGGAACAACCCCTCCGCCATAGAGGGCAACTGGGTGGGCGGAAGCGTCATCCCCGAGCAGTGGTACGAAAAAAGGCCGGTGCCGGGCGTGTGCGTGGGCGGGGGAAGCCGAACCTTCGTGAAGAACCTTTACCTGTCCAACTCCATTCACCCCTTCGGCACCACCTGGCTCGCCTCCGGCTACATCGCGGCCTGCGAGCTGGCCGAGGACCTGGGTATCCGGGACCAGGACTGGTGGCAGTCCAAGGCCTGCGTCTGGTACCTCGAGAACATGGAAAACATTCCGACCAACATGGGGGTGAAATAAGCCATGCAGAAACGGGAATTCGACGTCGCCATCATTGGAGCCGGCCCCAACGGGCTCATCTGCGCCGCTTATCTCTCACGGGCCGGGCTTTCCGTGTGCCTCCTGGAGGCCCGCCACGAGACCGGCGGTGGCCTCGACACCCTGGAGTTCGCGGGCTTCAAGTACAACCCCCACGCCATCTACCACATGATGGCGGACATCATGCCGGTCTACAAGGACTTCGACTTGAAGAGCCGGGGCGTGCGCTTCATCTACCCCGAGGTCCAGACCGCCGTCATCTCGAAGGGCGGAAAGCCCCTGCTTTTCTACAGGGACCTCGACCGCACCGTGGCGCACCTTTCCGAGCGCGTGGGAAAGGACCAGGCGGAGAAGTTCCGGAAGATGTATCTCGATTTCGCGGAGTTCTCCGACAAGATACTGATCCCCTACACCTTCGTTCCGGCGCTCCCGCCCCTGGAGATGGTGCAGATTTTGAACCGCGCCAAGGACGACGTGGGCCGCCGCTTCAACGACATAGCGGAGATGCCGCCCATCGAGATGCTGGAGCATTACGGCCTTACGGACCCCTTGAAGGCCGCGGTCCTGAACCTCTACGCCATGTGGGGGCTCTCGCCCTACCAGGCCCTGGGCTACATCTTCCCCCTCTACGTCTACCGCATGACCAACGCGGCCTTGGTGTGCGGCGGCTCGCACCGCCTCTCCTCGGGCATGCACAAGGCCGTTATCGCTTCTGGCGCGGTCATAATGGACTCGGCCCCGGTGGCGAAGGTCCTCATGAAGGGCGGCAAGGCCGCTGGAGTCATTCTCGAGGACGGCACGCAGATCGCAAGCCGGGTGGTGGCCTCCACCGTGGACCCGCGCCAGAACTTCCTCCGCTTCTTCGGCGAAAAGGAGGTCCCCGCGGATCTTTCCGAGAGCGCCAAGCGCTGGGAGTGGGAGAAGATTTCCCTTTTCGGCGGGCACTACGCCCTTGCCGAGCCGCCCCGCT
>JAKAGN010000044.1 GCA_021815525.1 Deltaproteobacteria bacterium | reverse complement strand
CGTGGTAGTAGTCGGGCCGGGCCGGCCACGCGCCCTCCACCGCCTCGGTGCGGGAGAAGAGCTGGATGAAAAGATCGTACTGGAGCGACTCCTGAAGGTTCCGGGGAGCGCGGGCGGGCACGCGGTCGCAGGTTTCGGCGATCTTAAGAAGCTCCTCCCGCCTTTTGGGGTCCGACTCGTAGCTTTCCGCCATTATGCGGGCAAGCCTGGCGTAACGCCCGGCGTGGCGGATGGCGGCCTCGAGGACGATCTTCATGCCCTCCCAGGTGTTCAACTTGTCGGTCAGGCTCGAGGAGTCCCGCTTGGGGGTGCTGCCGTGGGACTTGGCCTCGGCCTCGTCCATGCGGCGGCCTATTTCCTCCAAGATGTCGGCGAAGCCGCGCTTTCCGGTCATGAGGTACTCGTAATCCTTGCCGGAGTAGCCGCTGCGGGAGGTGGGAAGCCCCCAGCCCACCGCGCCCGACATGATCTTCATCATGTCCTCCAGGTCGAACTGGGGGATGATCCTCGATTGCATGGTCTTTCCGGCCCAGAAGTCGCACAGCTTCGCCGCGGTCTTAAGGTTTTCGTCCACGGGGTCCGGAATGACCGTGGGGTCGTTGTATATCTCCTCGTTCAGCATCTCCCCCATCGCCGGGTCCCAGAAGACCGTGTGGGGGGTGCTTCCCACGTAGCCCACCAGCTGCGCCTGGTCCGTTATGAAGATGGTCTTGTTGTCGAGGTAGTGCGCCAGCTCCCTGGCGAAGCGGATGACCTCGGGCTCGGGGAAGGCCGCGTTGGCGTTCCAGGACTCGATGCCCAAAAGGCCCTTTTCGAGGTCCACCTTGACGCCGGGGTTGTAGAGCCCGCCCACGGCCCCCTTCTTCCAGATGGCCTTTCTAAGATAGTCGAGCCTTCTGGAGCGCTTCTTTTCGGCCGCCCACCAGAACTGCTGGCTCTTTTCCAGCTCCTCGATGCTTTCCCCCTTGATGGCCGGGTTCGCCGCCATGATGCCTCCTTGGGATCCCCTTGATTTTATTGGATGCGAATGTTCGGGACGAGGCGGCCATATTTTCTACGGCCGGTAAATTTGCTATAGCTCCACTGACACGGTGTGTCAAGAAATTATTTCTACAGTCGGTAAATTTTCTTTACCCTTTTCCCGGGCCGTGGTAAAAAACAGGAAGCGGATATTTTTCGCGTCCATCGAGGGCCGGCGGTTCCATGCAGGAGGCGGAAAGCTAAATCGTGACTTTAAGAAATCCCCACGAAGGCCCGGCGAGCCTGCCTCCGGGCGACGCTCCCGGCCGGGAGGCCACGGCGAAAAGCGCCGAGACCCGCGCCAGGATCTTCGCGGCCGCCCGCCAGGTTTTCACCGGCTACCCCTTCCGGGCCGCGGGAATCCGCCTCATAGCCGACGCGGCCGGAGTCCGGCACCCCCTGGTGCTCCATTACTTCGGCTCCAAGACCGCCCTTTTCGAGGATGTGGCGCTGGCGCTGGAGGCGGACGTGCTGGCCCCGCCGGTCCCCTTCCTGAAGGCCCTGAGGAATCTCGAAACCGAGGGGGACTTCGATTTTTTCCTGGAGCAGGTGGCCCGCCACGCCCTGACCCAGGTGGACGCCTTCCGGGCCGTGATGCTCAACATCGGCGACCCCGAGACCCCGGATAAGTCCCTGCCGGGCCTCTCCCGCATGACCGAGGTCCGCAAGAAGGCCTTGAAGCTCGTCGGCGGCCACATACTGGGCGGGGCCCCCACGGTGGAGACCGACATGTTCCTGTTCGTCTTCATCCTTGCCCTCTCCCACTTCTCGGGGGCCGCGGACTTCCACCGCATGGCCCTGGGCCTCCCGGACGCCGAGGCCTACCGCGAGTGGGTGGAAGAGGATCTGAAGTTCATTTTCCGGCCGGTTTTGATGGCCTTGGCCAGGGGCCGGGCCGAGAGCGTGACCGCGTCTTGGGAGCCCTCCCCCCCGGGCCGCGGGCTCGATGGCAAGCGTCCCTTGGCCGCGCCGGAAGGGGCGGACAGGAATCCCCGCGAAAAGCGCGTGAGAAAGGGCGAGGAGGCGCGCCTGGCCATAATCGCCGCCGCGCGGCGGGTTTTTTCCCGCTACCCGTACAACGCCGCCAGCATCCGCATGATAGGCTCCGCCGGGAACTTCGATTTTACCCGCATCCACCACTTCTACCCCACCAAGGAGGACCTCTTCGAGGCCGTTGCAAAAGACGTCTGCGAGGAGTTCATAGGTGCCGCCGTCGGCTGGCGGCGGGGGCTTTCGGGCCTTCCCGTCACCGAGGTCCTGACCCTTTATCTGAAGCGCGCCCTCGATTACTGCTTCGAATCCTGCGAGGCCCTGGGGCTTTTGATGCACAACATCGCCCAGTACGAGCGCTTCAAGCACCTGGCCGGTTTCGGGTACATCAGCCGCTTCCTTGCGGGGCTTTTGGACAACGTCCTTCCCCTAATGCCCCCCGATGCCCCCCAGGAACGCGTAAGGATGTGGCTTTACACCATCATCACGCTGGTCTATACCTTCGCTGGAAGCCCGGATTACCCGGCAAGCCTCATGAACGTGCGGGCCGATTCCGAATTTTACCGGCGAAGGATCTACGAAACCCTGATCTTCGTCTTTTCGCCGTCCCTTCTCTCCGTGGCGGGCGCCGCCCGGTGACTTGCGGGCGGAAAGCGCCAAGGCCCGCACCTTAGAAAGAGCCCATGCCCAACCAGGACGAACAAACGGCCGCGCCCTTCCTGGTCCTTGCCGTGGACGACGAAGAGGTGGCCCTGAAGAACCTGGTGCGTATCCTGGCCAAGGAGGGCTACGCGGCCCACGCGGCGGGGACCGGCGGGGAAGCGATCCGGCTCCTGGGCCAGAACCTCTACGACGTGGTCCTGACGGATCTCGTCATGGAGGGCGCCGACGGCCTGGAGATCCTGGCCCGGGCCAAGGAGCGGGACCCGGAGACCGAGGTCATCATCGTAACCGGTCACGGCTCGGTGGAAGGCGCGGTCGCCGCCACCAAGAAGGGCGCCTTCCACTACATCCAAAAACCCGTGCGGCCCGACGAGATAAGGAGCATCGTCCGCCAGGCCGCTGAAAAGCGCCGCCTGGCAAGGAAAGTCCGGGACCTGGAAAAAAGGATCGAGGACGAGAGCCCCACCATCATAGGATCGAGCCAGAACATCCAGGCGGTGCGCAAGCTCATCGCGCGCATCGCGCCCTCCGACGCCAACGTTTGCATAACCGGGGAATCCGGCACCGGAAAGGAGCTGGCGGCCAAGGCCATACACCGGGCGAGCCGCCGCGCGGAGGGCAGGTTCCTTGCCGTCAACTGCGCATCCTTCACCGAGGAGCTTCTTGCAAACGAGCTTTTCGGCCACGAGAAGGACGCCTTCACCGGCGCATCGCGGACCCGGGCGGGGCTTTTGGAAAGCGCCCACGGCGGCACGGTTTTTCTGGACGAGATCGGCGACATGCCGCTTTCCATGCAGGCCAAGATCCTCCGGGTGGTGCAGGAGCGCGAGATTCTGCGGGTCGGCGGCGCCACGCCCATCCCCGTTGATATCCGCATCATCTGCGCCACCAACAAGGACTTGAAAAGCCTGGTGGAGGCCGGGGTCTTCCGGCGGGACCTCTACTTCAGGCTGAACGTCATCCCCATCCACCTTCCGGCCCTCTCCGAGCGCCTTGCGGACATCCCCCTTCTTTCGGCCTACTTCCTCCGGCGCGCCGCGTC
Source organism: Deltaproteobacteria bacterium (assembly GCA_021815525.1). Lineage (GTDB taxonomy): Bacteria > Desulfobacterota > Desulfobacteria > Desulfobacterales > Desulfatibacillaceae > JACRLG01. The sequence goes on along the minus strand of JAKAGN010000044.1, from coordinate 8,234 downwards.
GCGGGCCGGCAAAAGGCTTTCGGGCTTCTCCGAGGAGGCCCTGGGGCTCATGGCCGGATACAGCTTTCCGGGAAACGTCCGGGAGCTGGAGAACATCGTGGAGCGCGCCGTGGCCCTTGCCTGCGGAGAGAGGGTCGAGACCTGCGACCTGCCCCCCGACCTTTCGGACTTCAGCACCCTCTTCATCCACCGCCGGGAGGGAAAAATGCGGCCCCTGGAGGAGATCGAGCAGGAGTACATCCAGTGGGTCCTTGACCAGACCGGCCACAACAAGAGCGAGGCCGCGCGGATTCTCGGGATCGACCGGGTGTCCCTCTACAGGAAGCTCAAAAGAAGCGCCTTCGACGAGCCTTCCTGATTCCGGAGGCGCAGGACGCGCGCTGGTAGGATCGCCCCGCAGTTGCCCCGCGCGTGCGAAGCAAGCGGAGCCATGATTTATGGGCTTCGCATCCCTCCACCCACGCCCGAAGGCTTGGGAAACGCGCCTTTGCGGCCAGCGTTCAATATTTTTTAATTGTGTAGAGAAAAAATTGTTGAATTACAGCTTGTTAGAATAACAGCGTTCATAATTTCGAGCGTTCAATTTTTGAACGTTCAAATTTTGAACGCTTCCAGCCGCGCCCGCCCTTTCCTTCCGTTGCTGAACGCAACATCATCAATTGCATTTTGCAACACCAGCAAATCCCCCTTGTTCAAGCGCCATTTTCCCTTTTTTATTTTTGTGCGTTGCATTTTGCAACAATAGTTAAGTCCGGCTGAATTTTTAAGTTATTGAAAGTCAAGGCAATTTATTTCCGGCGATTATGGCAGGCTTCTTGCCATGTGATAAGTGCGCGCGGTTTTTTCCTTACGGCCCCGGCCTGGCCGGGAAGCCCGCCGAGACAGGCCCGGGAAACGCCGCAAACTCCACGCCAGCGCCGCACGGCGCAAAGGGGCGTTTTCGGAAGGCGGGAATGACGGAACCCAAACGCATCGTGCTCATTTTCGAAAACGGCGGGCTCCGCGAGGAGGGGCTGCGGTACTCCGTCGAGCTGGCAAGGCGCATGGAATGCCCCGTCTCCGTCCTCATGCTGGCCGAGCGCGCCCCGGACGCCGTTCACGCGGCCTGGGAAAACCGCCTGGCTGAGGCGGCCGGGCGGATCCGCACGGCCGGGGTTCTGGCCGGCTCGGAGATGCGCGTGGGGGACGGCGCTTCGGAAGTCCTGAAATTTCTGGCCGCGGGCCCTGCCCCGGCCGTGGTTGTGTGGGGCGGAGATCACGGGGCCGTGCTGGCGTCGCGGCACGGCTCCTCCCGCCACTGGCTCTCGCGGATCGCCGGGGACCTGGGTTGCTCCGTGGTCCTGCCGAAGGCGAGAAAGCCTTGAGAAGACGGAGCGCTTCTTGCGCCACCCGTCAGGCCAAATGCATAGAAAGGGTGTAAGGGATGCAAATCATTTGCATATCTCGTTCGAGCTACGGCTACGGCAAGGAGCTCGCGGAAAAGCTTGCGGAAAAGCTTGGGTACAGGTGCCTCGCCCGCGAGGACCTGACGGACCGCGCCACCCACGCCGGCATTCCCGTGGGCAAGCTGGAGACCGCCGTCTTGAAGCGGCAGGCGGTTTCCGAGTCCCTGGCTCTCGAAATGGACCGCTTCAAGGCCTTCATGACCGCCAGCCTGTGCGAGGAGGCCCGCTCGGGAGGGCTCGTCTACCACGGCCGCACCGGCCACCTGGTGCTGCCGGGCTTGACCCACGTCCTGCGCGTCCGCGCCATAGCCGACATGGAGGAGCGCATCCGCATGGCCATGCGGCGCATGAACCTCTCCCGCGAAAAGGCCAAGTCCTACGTGGAGGAGGTGGACGAGGACCGCCGGCGCTGGACCCGCTTCCTCTACAACGTCAACTGGGACGACTCCTCACTCTACGACATCACTGTGAACTCCGCGCACCTTTCCGTGGAGAACTCCGCCACGGCCATCATGCACATGGCGGCGCTGCCGGAGTTCCAGGCCACCCCGGCCTCCCGGCGGGTCCTCGAAAACCTGCTGCTTTCCGCGCGCTGCCGGCTGGCCATAGGAAAGGACGAGCGCACCCGCGACATCAAGGTGAGCATCTCGGCCCAGGAAGGAAGCGTTTCGGTAACCTACCTTCCCCGGGACGCCCGCAAGGCCGAGGCCATCCCCCACGTCCTGGAAGGTCTGGAGGGCATCCGCTCGCTGGTGATGACGCTGGCCACAACGAGCATCCTTTACGTGCAGGAGCGCTTCGACCCGCAGGCGCCCTCCTTCGGGCACCTGGTGGAGGTGGCTGAAAAGTGGAACGCGGCCGTGGAGATCGTGCGCCTGGTGGACGACCCCGGCGCCGAGGCGTCGACGTCCGAGCCCGACTACGCGGCCCTGCCGATCTCCCGCGAGGGCGGCGACGGCGGCATCCTGGACGACACGCCGGCCCTGGAGGACTGCGAGGAAAAGGGCTGCGGCGTGCCGGAGACCTTGAGCAGGCTCATAGAGGTGGGACGCGCCGGCGCGGTGCGGACCGTGGTGGGCGGGGCCCAGGAGCTGGCCGCCAGCCTCTCCCGCACCGAGCAGTACAGCCTGGTGGTGGTGGGCGACGTGTTCATGTCCCGGGGCGCGGCGGTGCGCAAGAGGATGAAGCGGGACCTGGTGAGCCTGCTCATGGACGGCTTGCGCTCCCCGGTCATCGGCACCGAGGACTTGAAGCAGCAGTATCTCTTCGGCGCCAAGCAATGGGTAAGCCTGGGCCTTTTCGGCCTCGCCACGGCCCTTATCTACTACGCGGTGTTCACCTTCCAGGAGCCCCTCATGAACTTCCTGGTGGCGCCGGGCTCGACCCGCTTCGCGGCCACGGCCTTTGTGTGCCTCTTCGCCCCCCTGGCCGCCTACGTCATAGGCGGCTTCGCCCACAACCTCTTGAAGCTCATAAAATTCGAGTGAGGAAGAAAAGCCTTTTTCCGGGGCTTTCCCCGGCACCCAACCATAAGGAGCAAATCTTGTGATTACCGGACAGTTCATCGAATTGACGTGGTCCATCGCCGGCCAGGTGGCGCTACTGGGATTCATCGGCGGCGTCCTGAGCGGTTTCATCGGCTCCGGCGGGGCCTTTTTCATGACCCCCGGCATGATGAACTTAGGCGTGCTGGGGCCCGTGGCCGTGGCCAGCAACATAACACACAAGTTCGGAAAGGCCCTGATAGGGTCCAAGAAGCACGGGGAGCTGGGGAACGTGGATAAAAAGCTCTCCATGTTCATGCTCATCACCGCGGCCGTGGGCATAAGGCTCGCGGTGTGGGTCATGAAGGCCCTCACCGGCTCCGGAGACTCCCACGGCGGCGGAGGCAAAAGCGCGGGCGCGGACCTTTACATAAGCGTCGTTTTCGTGGGAATCCTTGCGGTGGTTTCCATCTCCATGTTGAAGGACATCCTCTCCTCCCGCAAGGGCGGCGAGGGGGCCGGTCCCTCCACCCGTATCGTGGACTTTCTGGGGCGGCTTAAAATGTATCCCAAGATTTACTTTCCGGTGGCCGACGTCACGGTTTCCCTGTGGGTGGTCCTGATCTGCGGGCTCGCCACCGGGTACCTGGCCGGCACCATCGGCGTGGGCGGCTTCATCGGAGTGCCGGCAATGATCTACGTCTTCGGCGTGCCCGCCGCGGTGGCCGCCGGAAGCGAGCTTTACCTGGCGGTGTTCATGGGCGCGTTCGGGGCCTTGAACTACGCGTGGGAGGGCATGGTGGACATAAGGCTCTCGCTCCTCCTCTTCGCCGGCTCCCTCATAGGCGTCTACGTGGGCGCTTACGGCACCAAGGTGGTGCGGGAGGTCTTCATCCGCATGGTGACGGCCGTCATCATCCTCCTTTGCGTGGTGAGCCGCGCCATCGCCATCCCGGTCTATCTCCAGAAGCTCGGGCTGATCGGCATGGATCCCAGTTGGAATCCCATCCTAAACTCCGCCAGCAAGGGCATGTTATACGTCAGCGGGCTCTCGGGCGGGCTCCTCATCCTCTACTTCGTTATCAAGGCCTGGCTCGCCCGGCGAAGGATACAGGCGAGCCTCTTCGCCCAGGTGCCGGAAAACGCCAGAAAGGGGCTGGCCCAAACCTCCGCCTGATTTCGGGCGGAAAAGGAGACGACATGCTGGACCTCCTTAAAAGGGTCGCTGGAAAAAGGGAAGCCCGGCCGCTCACCCGGGCCCGCCTTTCGTTCACCCGGTTCAGGAAGCTACTGGAGAACACCCGCGCCGCCTTGAACCTCGTCGAGGACGGCTCCGAGAAGCTTTCCGGCGACTACATCTTCGACAACCACTACGTGGCCGCCCTTGCGGACGCCGTAAAGGAGCAGGCGGGCCGCATGGTCTACGACGCCGTGGTCCTGGCCCCCGAGGGCGGCCAGGACCTGTGGGAGGCCCGGGACGAGTTCGCGGCGGCCATCCCCAAGGGACCCTTCAGCGATCCCGCCGGGGTCCGGGAGCCCGAGTACGCCTTCCTGGCCGAGGTGGTGAGGTGGATGTCGGAGGGCGAGAGCTCGATCCCCGGGATCATGGCGAAGATTTACGACCACGTCATCCCTAAGCTCGCGCCGGAGGAGTTCCTTGCCCTCGCGGAAAATGCTGGGCGGGGCGGGATCGCCCTGATCGACCTCTGGCCCAAGGCCGCGGCCGATCCGGCCAAGCCCGCCGCCCCGTCGCCCGTCAGGAGCCGCCCCTTGAGCCTCATGCTGATGGAAGGCGGAGGAGGCGCGGCGCGGGAGGCTTTGGAGGCCTCCTGGCTGGCCCTCACGGAGCCCGAAAGCCTGGACCTGCGGGGGCGGGGGCTTCCCGCCGGAATCGTGGCGGCAGCCACCTTGGGCGGCAGCATGGATACGGATTTCATCTTCGTCTTCGTCCCCCACGGGGCCGTTTCCGCCGACCTCTTCCCCCCGGGCTTCCACCGGCAGAAAACCGGCCTGGGGGTCATGGGATGGATTTACGACGCGGCCCACAAGGACCTGGAGGCCGCCCTGGCGCACCTCGGCAAGCGCGTCCTTCCGACCTGACGGCGCCGGCCCCGCATCTTTGATGATCTCGTAAAAAGTCTGAAATCGACTTTTTACGAGGCCATCATCTTTCCGTAATTTTCGCGCGGACCCCGGCGTCCGTCGCGCGCCGTTCTTCCCGGAAAGGGTTTTGACTCATGGAACAGAAACTTCGCATAATGGTCATCGACGACGAGAACATCGTCGGGAAACGCTTGAAGCCCGCCCTTGAAAAGGGCGGCGACACGGTGGAAACCTTCGAGGACGGCCGGAAGGCCCTGGAGCGCTTCGGCGAGGCGCCCTTCGACATCGTGGTCACGGACATCCGGATGGACGGCATCGACGGCCTGGAGGTCCTGGAGCAGGTCCTGGCCCGCTCCTCGGCCACCAAGGTCATCATAATAACGGGCTACGCCACCGTCGAGGTGGCCCGGGAGGCCCTGGCCAAGGGGGCCTTCGACTTCATAGCCAAGCCCTTCAAGCCGGCGGACCTAAGGGCGGTCATCGAAAAAGCCGCCGCGCGCATCAGAAGCGGCAAGTGATCCGCACCTTTTCCGCCGAATTTTAAAGGATACCGACATGGCGCTGGCACGCACGGCTCTTTCGGAGCGACAGGCCTTCTCTTTCCGGTGGCGTTATGAAACCCTGCGCACCCTCCTTCACAGGCACGGGGACGCCTTGAAGCTTCTCTCGGACCTCTCGGCCGACATCGGCCACGCGCCGCCGAGCGAAGCCCTCCTCAGGCGGCCGGTGCAAAGGCTTTTCGGCGAGCTTCTTCTCCTCGCCCAGGAGCTCAACATCCTCTCGGAGAACCGGCACACCGCCCTCTACGAGGTCCTGGAGAGCCTTCGGGAGAAGGTCTGGGATGAGCTCCGGAAAACCGGGAAGGACGAGGAGGAGCCCCTGTTTCTTCCGCTTTCCGACGACCGCTGCCTGGACCCGGGGCTTGCCGGCGGAAAGGCCGCTGGCCTGGCGGCCCTTTCACGGCTTCTTCCCGGATCGGTTCCCCAGGGCTTCGTCCTCACCACGGCCGCGTACCGCCGCTTCCTCGAGGAAAACGCCCTGCTGGGAAAGCTCAAGCTCCTTCTCACCGACATCGCAAGCGTTGCGGACAGGGACCGCTTCGGGGCCGCCACGAAGGCGGTGAGGAAGCTCATCCGCTCCGCGGCGCTTCCCGAGGGCATCACCCGGGCCATCTCGGAAAACGCCGAAAAGCTCGCCGCCGGTCCTGGCGCCCGCTTTGCGGTGCGCTCCAGCGCCACCAGCGAGGACGGCCGCTTCTCCTTCGCGGGCCAGTTCGACAGCCTCCTCAACGTGGAGCGGGACGGGCTCGGCGCGGCATACCTGTCGGTGGTGGCCGGCCGTTTTTCCGACCGGGCCATAACCTACAGGGCCAACATGGGCTTCACCGAGGCCGACACCCCCATGGCCGTTCTCTTCATGCCCATGATAGAGCCCAAGGCCGCGGGCGTGATCCACACCTTCGACTCCGAAAACCCCGGGGCGGGCCCCATGACCGCGGCCATGACCAATGGCCTGGGGGACGCCGTGGTGCAAGGCGCCGTGAGCCCCGAGGTGGTCCGTCTTTCCCGGGACCCGGACCCTGAGGTGGCCGGGGGCGAAGTCCCCGGATACATCGGCCGGGAAACCCTGGTGGAGATAGGGCGGCTGACCGTCTCCGCCGCGTCATCCCTGGGCCACGAGGTGGACGTGGAGTGGGCCGTGGACAAGGACGACCGGATATGGCTCCTGCAGTGCCGGCGCGTGCATCCCCAAAGCCCGGAGGTGGTGCGCGAGGAGCGCTCCAAGAAAAAGATGGCCCCCCTGATCGAGGCCGGGGTCACCATTTTCCCGGGGCGCGCCGAGGGGCCCGTGGCGCACCGCGCGGGCGGGAACTTAGACCCCATCCCCCGGGGCGCGATCCTGGTGGTGGACCAGACCGGTCCCGAGCTGGCCCGGCTCCTGCCGGACGCGGCCGCGGTGGTGGCGGCCAAGGGAAGCCCGGTGGGGCACCTCGCAACCCTGGTGCGGGAGTACGCCATTCCCGCCGTCTTCCAGGCCGGGCCGGCCGTCCGGCGCATGGTGGAAGGGGCCCGGGTAAGCGTGGACGCCACTGGACGCCGGGTTTACGAGGGCTCCCGCTGGCCCGGAATCCGCGAACGAGTCCTTTCGAGGCTTTCGGACTCCCGCGTCCGGAAAACCACCTCTCCCCTCGCGGACCTGATACTGGCGCTCAACCTCACCGATCCCTTCGCTCCCGGTTTCCAGGCCGGCAAATGCCGGTCCGCGCACGACGTCATCCGCTTCATCCACGAGATGGCCGTGCGCCACATGTTCAAGTTCGGAGACTCCGAAAGCCGCTTCTTTTCTCGGAAGACCAAAAGGCTCGCTGCCCGCGTGCCCATGAAGATACTGGTCCTCGACCTAACCGGCGCGCCCGGGTCGAGGAAGGGCGAGGTGGCCCCGGAGTCCCTAAAGAGCATTCCCTTCTGGGCCTTCTGGAAGGGCTTCGCGGATCCCGTCCTGGCCTGGCCCGACCGCTGGGGCCGGGAAATGGCGGGGCTTCCGGCCGACTTCCGGGAGGAGGTCCTGGGCGGATTTTCAGGCAACCGCCGGAAAAACGACCCCAACTACCTGATCGCCGCGCCCGACTACTTGAACTTCAACGCCCGCTTCTCCTATCATTACGCCATGGTGGACGCCTTCGTGAGCGAGGGGGACGAGAACAACCACGTGCAGTTCCGCTTTCACAACGGAGGGGCCGATCCCGAGCGCCGGGAGCGCCGGGCCCGCTTCCTGGAGATCGTCCTGCGCTCCGCCCGCTTCAGTGTGGACCGGCGGGGGGATTTCGTCACCGCATGGTTGGGCCGCTACCCGCGCAGGGACTGCGAGGAGGCCCTGGAGGTCCTGGGAAGGCTCCTGGTCTGCTCGCGGGAGCTGGACCTTTTCATGCGCACCGAGGCGTCGGTGAAGATGTTCGCGGAAAAGTTCGTGACGGGCGAGTTCCGCTCCTTTTCCTGAGCCCGAAGAAAGCGGAGGGCCTCTGATACCAAGTTGCATTCAAAAATAGAGGGTCCCGGGTTTGACCGGTCCATACGGGTCCTTTTCCCCAACCTTCCGGGCTTCGGGCGGAAAGATGCGAAGCCCTGGAAAACTTGCGGGGCGCGTTGCGCAGCAACGCGCACCGTGTATAACGGGGCTCCGGGGGCGGTTTGCGCCCCCGGGC
>JAKAGN010000043.1 GCA_021815525.1 Deltaproteobacteria bacterium | reverse complement strand
GCCGGGATGAGCGGCTCAAAAACCATCGTGGCCGTGAACCGCGACCCCTCGGCCCCCATCTTCTCCGCGGCCCACGTGGGCGTCGCGGAGGACCTCGTCACCTTCATTCCCCTTTTGATTGACGCCCTCAAAAAGTAGTATAATGGCCCCGGTGGATGAACGCCCATCCACCCCTATCTTCCGCCGTCCCAAGGAGGCATGGCCTAATGGAATCCTGCCCCAACATCACCGGAGCGGCCGCCGGCAGAGGTACGGCCTTCCCCCGGATAAAGCGGCTCAAAAAGGCCGTCATGGACGAGAGGCCCGGCGTGTGCGCCGAGCGGGCCCTCATCTGGACCGCCTATCACAAGGACCCGGCAAACCGGAAGAAGCCCGAGCCCGTCAAGATGGCCGAGGCCCTCTCCAAGGTCCTTGGGGAAAAGCGCCTGGCCATTCACGACGACGAGCTCGTCGTGGGGAACTTCACCTCCCGGAGGGTGGGGGGGAGCATCTTCCCCGAGCTTCACGGAACGGCCGTGCTCCTCGATCTTCTGCGCATCCCCTTCCGGAAGACCGCGCCGCTTTCGCTTGCGCCCGCCGACGCCCTGAAGCTCTCCGCCATTATCCCCTTCTGGTCAACCCGCTTCCTGGCGGCCCGGGCCTTTCCCTCGCGCCTGGAGGGCCTCCGCTTCACGGCGGAGCAGCTTTCCGGCCGCTCCTACGTCATAAACGAAACTGGGGGGATCTCGCACTTTCTGCCGGACTACGAAAAGCTCATAAGGATGGGGACCTCCGGCATGGCGGCGGAGGCCGAAGCCGGCCAGAAAAGATGCGCCTTCGGGTCGCCTTCGTGGAGCTTTTACGAGGGCGTAAAAATCGCGTTGGACGGCCTTGCAGCCTTCGGCGCGCGCTACGCAAGGCTCGCGGATAAGATGGCCGCCTCCGAGCGGGACAGCATAAGAAGCGCCGAGCTTTCGGAGATAGCCGAAACCTGCCGCAGGGTCCCGGCGCGGCCCGCGCGCGGCTTCCGGGAGGCGGTGCAGTCGATCTTTTTGGCCCAGATCGCCCTTAACCTGGAAAGCCTCGATAACTCCGTGTGCCCGGGACGCATGGACCAGTACCTCTTCCCCTTCTACGAGGCGGATCTGGCGGCGGGCCGCATCACACGCGAGGGGGCCAAGGAGATCCTCTCGGCCTTTTCCGTCAAGATGTGCGAGATCGTTCCGGTTTTTTCCGGGGCCATCGCCCGCTTCCACGGCGGCCAGTTCAACGGCCAGACCGTGTGCGTGGGCGGCACGGACGGCGAGGGCCGGGACGCGGCGAACGAGCTATCCATGATATTTCTGGAGATCATGGACGAGCTTAGGATGCGCCAGCCCAACTACCTGGCGCGGATGCACGAAAAGGCCTCGAAGGCTTACCGGAAAAAGGTCTGGAGCGTGCTTTCGGCCGGGGCCAACTCGCCTGCTGTGTACAACGACGAGGTCATCGTGAAAAACCTCGTCAATGGCGGCTGCACGCTTTCGGACGCCCGGAACTACGCGCCCGTGGGCTGCGTGGAGCCAGCGGTGCAGGGCAAGAGCTTCTCCTCCACCGACGCGGCCCTCTTGAACGCGCCGCTTTGCCTGGAGCTGGCCCTGAACCAGGGCCGGCGCTTCGGCTCCCGGCTGCGCACCGGCGCGAAAACCCCGCCCGTAACCGAGATGCGCACCATGACGGAGGTGACGGAGGCCTTTCAGGCGCAGCTTAGGCACATGCTGGACCGGTTGATCCTCGATCTCCAGGCCGTCGAGCGGGCCAACGCCAAGTTCCACCCCACGCCCCTAAGCTCCTCGCTCCTCGCGGGCTGCCTGGAATCCGGCCGCTGCTCCACCGAGGGCGGCGCGGCCTACAACTTCTCCGGGATCCAGTGCGTGGGCCCATCCGATACGGGCGACAGCCTTGCAGCCATCCAAAAGGCCGTGTTCGAGGAAAAACGCCTCACCCTGCCTGAGCTGGTCCGCCGCCTTTCGGAAAACCTCGCCGACGAGTCCGTGCGGCGCTATCTTTTGTCGCTTCCCAAGTTCGGAAACGACGACGAGGAGGCCGACCGCTTCACGGCCTTCGTGACGGACGCCTTCTCCCGGGCCCTTTCCGGCCGCAGGAACACCCGGGGCGGGGCCTACGTCATGGGGCTCTACTCGGTCACGGTCCACAACCATTTCGGCGAGCATACATCGGCGCTTCCCAACGGCCGCCTCAGGGGCGAGCCCTACGCCGCTGGAATCGCCCCGGGAAACGGCCGGGACCGCAAGGGCCCCACGGCCCTCATAAACTCCGTGACCCGGCTGGATTTTTCGAAGGCCCAGAACGGCGTCAACTTCAACGTGAAGTTCTCCCCGGCCATCGTTTCCGGCGAAAAGGGCGCGAAGATTCTGGACGGGCTTTTCTCCGCCTACTTCGCAAAAGGGGGAATGCAGGTCCAGCTGAACGTCATAGACCCCGAGACATTGAAGGACGCCCGCGCCCACCCGGAGCGTCACCCGGGACTTCTGGTGCGGGTCTCCGGCTACTCGGCCTACTTCAACGATCTTAGCCCAGCGCTTCAGGACGAGGTGATCGCCAGGACAAGCCTTACGATATAGGCGCCCGTCTAAAAACGCGATCCGCGGCGTTGCGCGTCACCTCGCGGCTCGGTCACGTGCGAACAGCACGCTCCCTGCGCGGTCGGTTCGCGCGCCTTGCGGCTCATCGTTTTTATCGAGGCTTGGGGCGCGGGATTTTTCAAGCGGTAAAAATGTCTGAAACCGATTTCGAGGAGGACAGGAAATGAAACGGATTGTTTTGATCCTGTGCGCGGGGCTTCTGGCCCTGGGCCTTTCGGCCTGCGGAAAGAGCGGGGAGAAAAAGCCCGAGGCCGCGGCCCCGGCCGCCGAGAGCGCGGCCCCGCCGGGAGTGGCGAACCCTTACGCCACCCAGCTCAAGGTCATGGGCCAGGCCAAGGACTTAAAGGCCGAAAGCGGAAAAAGGGTGGCGGATGAAAAGTCCCGGGAATCGGCCCTGGACCAGCGCTGAGGCCGTTTACGATCCCAAGCGAAAAAAGGGGGAAGCCATGATACCGCGCAGAGCCGCCGCCATCGTGTTCGTTCTCGCCCTCGTTCTGCCCCTTCTCGCGCCCCGCCCGGCCCTGGCCAAGGCGGAAAAGGCCAAGTATTTCTGGAAGGTGGCCACACTGGCCCCGGACGGCGTGGGCTGGGCCAAGCGCATCAAGGAGATGGTCTTTCCGGAGATCGAGAGGGAAACCGGCGGCCTGGTGAAGGTCAAGGTCTACTGGGGCGGCGTCATGGGGGACGACGAGGACTACATCAAGAAGATGAGGATCGGCCAGCTGGACGGCGCGGGCCTCTCCGGCCAGGGGGTCACCATCGCGGCCCCGGAGCTGTCGGTCCTGGAGCTTCCCTTCATGTTCAACAGCTGGGACGAGGTGGACCACGTAAAAAGCGTCATGGGGAAAACCTTCGACGCGCTTATGGCCAAGCACGGCTTCTTCCTGGTGTCGTGGGTGGATCAGGACTTCGACCAGATATACTCCACCAAGTATCCCATGACCAAGCTGGAGGATTTCCGGCGGGCCAAGATGCTCACCTGGTACGGCCCGGTGGAAGAGGCCACATTAAAGGCCCTGGGCGCAAGCCCCATTCCCGTGAACGTGCCGGAGCTGGCGGCCACCATAAGGTCGGGCGCGGCGGACACCGCCATCGGCCCGGCCATCTGGGTGGTTGGGGCCCAGATGTACCAGGTCAACAGGTACGTGAACGTCATGAAGATCCGCTACTCGCCCGCCATGATAATCGTGACCCTAAAGTCCTGGAACGCCTACCCGGAGCTTGAACCCTTCCGCAAGCGCTTCTTCGAGCTTAGGGAGGCCGATACCCGCAAGTACTGCGCCGTGATCCGCCAGGACAACGCCCGCTTTTTAGCCGCCATGCAAAAGTACGGCCTCCAGGCGGTGAGCCCCGAGCCCAAGGACCTAGCCGAGATCAAGGAGCGCACCCACAAGGTGTGGGCCGAACTCACCGGAAAGCTCTATCCCAAGGAGCTTCTGGACGAGCTTGTCGGCTGCCTCGCCCAGTACCGGCGTTCCAAGGGCGCTTGAGCACCGCGATGCGCCGCGCCGCGCAGGGCTGGAGGCTCATCCGTTTTTCCCGTTTGTCGTATGGAGTATGTCACGATACATCATGCTGATTTGGCCAGGCTTAAAAAAACGGGCTTTGCCCTCGATTTTTGTGTATGATAGAGCATTCGAGCGCCGGAGCGTTCATATCCAGCACCGGCTCATCAGTAAAAAACCCGTAATTTGCGGCCTTCGAGCGGAAAGAGGAGATTCATGCCGTCTCTCCGGGGCATAGCTTCCCCCTCCTCCGGGCCCCTTGACGGCGCGCCCCCGGATGACCTGGACGCCGCCCGGGCCCGCATAGTCCACCTTAACGCCGTGCTTTCCGGCCTCCGGAGCGTGGGACGGCTCATCGCAAGGGAGCGCGATCGGGGCCGGCTCCTGTCGGAAGCCTGCCGCTTGATGGTGGAATCGCGCGGTTTCGACGCGTGCCGGGTGATCCTTGCCGGGGACGGCCCCCCCAGCCTCGCCGCTGACGCGGGCAGGGCGGAGGCTCTCGAATGCTTCCGGAACCTCTTCTCGCGGGGTTTCGTTCCTGCTTGCGTAGGGCAGGTTTTGGACGGCGGCCCCCTGTTCGCGCGCAAGTTCTCCGACTCGTCCTGCCAGGGCTGCCCCAAGGAAGACAAGTACAAGGAACCCCACGACACCGTGGCCACGGCCATCGCCTGCGAGGGCCGGATTTACGGCGTTCTCCAGGTGCTGATGCCGCCGGGGCTCTCCGCCGACCCGGAGGAACTGGGCCTCCTTTCCGAGCTGGCCGAGGACCTCGCCCTGGCCCTTAAGGGCATCGAGAACCGGAGGGCCAGGAAACGGGCGGAAAAGGCCCTTGCCGAAAACGAGCGCGTGTTCCGGCTCATCACGGAAAACATGCGGGACACCGTGTGGCTCTCCGACATGGAGTTCCGGCCCACCTGGATTTCCCCCTCCGTGACCCGCTACCGCGGCTACACGCTGGCGGAATTCAAGGACCTTCCGCTGAAGGAGCAGCTCACCCCGGCCTCGCTTGCCCGGGTCGAGGAGTTGTCCGCCCTCCACCTCACCCCCGAAAACCTGGCCGACCCCCATAAGGAAATCAGCGTCTGCGAGGAGCTGGAGTTTTACCGCAAGGACGGCGGCACCTTCTGGGGCGACATCGTCTTCACCCTCCTAAGGGACGGGGAAGGCCGCCCCATCGGCTTTCTGGGAGTGGGGCGGGACGTCACCGAGCGCCGGAAGGCCGAGGAGTCCCTCAGGGCGAGCGAGGAAAAGAACCGCTTCCTGGCGGACATACTGCGCAACTCATCCCTGCCCTTCGCCGAGGGCCGCCCGGACGGCAGCTTCGGCCTCATAAACCCCGCCCTGTGCGAGCTGACCGGCTACTCCGAGGAGGAGCTGCGGACCATCAACTGGAACCTCGATCTCACGCCCCGCGAATGGAGGGACAACGAGGACCGGATGCTGGCGGAGCTTTGGGAAACGGGCCTTCCCGTGCGCTACGAAAAGGAGTACGTAAAAAAGGGCGGAGCGCGGGTGCCCGTGGAGCTGCTCGTTCACCTGATCCGGGACGCATCGGGAAGGCCCCTTAACTACTACGCCTTCATCACGGATCTTTCCGAGCGGAAGCGCCTGGAGGAAAACCTGCGCGACCGCGTGGGCCAGCTCAGCAAGGCCGGCGAGGCCTTGAGGGTAAGCGAGCGGAAGTACCGCTCCCTGTTCGAAAACATGAACGAGGCCCTTGGCGTTTACGAGCTAGTCATGGGGCCCGACGGCGAACCCCGGGATTACCGGGTGGTGGACGCCAACCCCGCCTTCGAGAAGCACACGGGCGTGCCGGTGGAGCTGGCCAGGGGCCAGTTGGCCTCGGCCCTGCGCCCCAACGAGCCCGCCCCCAACGTGAATATCCACGCGGAGGTGGTCCGGACCGGAGTTCCGTGCAGCTTCGACGCCTACTACGAGCCCCTGAAGCGACACCACCGGATATCCTCCTTCCCCCTTGGCGGGGACCTTTTCGCCACCGTGTTCGAGGACGAAACCGAGCGCCGCCGGACGGAGGCGTCCGCAAAAAAGCTCAACAGCAGGCTTGAGCGGCTCACCGCCGCCGTCCGGGAGCTTTCGGCCGCTAGGGACGCGGACGCCATAGCCGACATCGTGCGCCACGCGGCCCGGGCCCTGGCGGAATGCGACGGGGCCACCTTCGTGCTGCGCGACGGCGACATGTGCCACTACGTGGACGAGGACGCCATAGCGCCCCTCTGGAAGGGCCGCTGGTTTCCCATTGAACGCTGCGTGAGCGGCTGGACCATGCTGAACCGGAAATGCGCGGTAATCCCCGACATCACCAAGGACCCCAGGATCCCCCAGGACGCCTACAGGTCCACCTTCGTGAAAAGCCTCCTCATGGTTCCCATAAGGACCCAAAAGCCCCTGGGGGCCATAGGCGCTTACTGGGCGTCCATCCACGAGGCAGCCGTGGACGAGATCGATATTCTCCAGGCCCTGGCCGACTCCACGGCGGTGGCCCTGGAGAACGTCCGGGCCATCCGGGAGGCCACGGAAAGCGAGGCCCGCTTCCGGAGCCTGGTGGAGTCCTCCACGGACCTCATCACCCGGGTTTCCAGCGATTTCAAAATCCTTTACGCCAACCCGGCCTTCCTTTCCGCCGTATGCGACGGGCCCGACGAGGCCATAGGAAAATCACCGGACGAGTTCGGCCTGGACCCGGGCCCCATGTCGCGCATAATGGAGAAGGCCGCCCGGGTCGTGCAAACGGGCAGGACGGAAGCCCACGAGGACGCCTTCGCGGGCTCGCAGGGCCTCCGCTTTTTCCATACCGTCCTGATACCGGAAAAGGACGAGGAAGGCCTGGTCCGCTCGATCCTCGCCGTAACCCGGGAGTTCACCGAGAGCAAGAAGGCCGAGCGGGCCCTGGCGGACTCGGAGACCCGCTTCAGGGACCTCGTGGACAACATCGAGGACGTGGTGTTCCAGGTGGACCTTTCCGGCAGGCTCCGTTTCGTGAGCCCGGGCCTCGAAAAAGGCTACGGCCATTCCCCGGACGAGCTTTCGGGAATGCCCTTCGAAAACTACGTGCACCCCGACGACATCGAGGGCGTGCAGGCGAGCTTCCTGCGGGTCTTCTCCGGCCGCAGCGACCCGCACGAGTTCCGCGTGTTCGACCGGGAGGGCGCCGTGCGCCGGGTGCGCACCATAAGCCGCCCCCTGGTGGAGGAAGGCCAGATCGTGGGCGCCACCGGGCTCATGATGGAGGTGACGGGCCTGCGGCGCGCGGAGGAGGCGCTGCGCTGGGAGCTTTCGGTGAGTGAATCCCTGGCCGCCCTTTCCCGCTCCCTCCTGGAGCGGCAGATGAGCTTCCCCGAAATGGCCGAGACGGTGCTCCTGGAGGCCCGGATTCTCACGGAAAGCGCTCACGGCTACGTGTCCACCATAGACCCCGACACGGGAAACAACATCGGCCATACCCTGACCCTCATGAAGGAGGGCGAATGCCGGATGGAGGACCGGGCCCTGCCCGTCGTCTTCTCGCGGAAGCAGGACGGCCGTTACGGGGGCCTCTGGGGAGCAGCCCTCGACACCCGCCAGGGCTTCTACACCAACAGCCCGGCGTCGCATCCAGCCTCGGCCGGAGTCCCCGCCGGACACCTGCCCATCACCCGCTTCCTCTCGGTTCCGGTGGTCTCGGGCGAGGAGGTGCTTGGCCAGATCGCCCTTGCAAACCCGGACCGCAACTACGACGAGCGGGACCTCGCGGCCGTCTCCCGGCTGTCGGACATTTTCGCCCTGGCCATCCTGCGGGCGCGATCCGAGGAAGCCCGCCGCGAAAGCGAGGAACGGGCGCTGGCCATGTACGAGAACCTTCCCGTGCCCACCCTGGTGTGGCGGCGCCAGGAAGGCGGCTTCGTCCTGGCCGATTTCAACGAGGCGGCCCGGAGCCTCACCCAAAACGGCATCGAAAGCTTTCTGGGCCGTCCTCCCTCCGAGATACACCCCGGCCTCGACATCTGCGGGGAAATCGGGAAATGCTGGGAAACCCGCCTAGCCCACAGGAAGGATCTCTCGTTCCAGCTGGACGGAAAGCTCCGCCACATGACGGCGGTGTTCGGGTTCGTGCCGCCGGACGGCGTCATCATGCACGCCGAGGACATGACGGACGAGCACGAGATAAAGGAACGCATGGAGGCGTCCCACCGGCTGGAAACCGTGGGCCTCCTGGCCGGCGGCGTGGCCCACGACTTCAACAACCTGCTTTCCGTCATCCTTCACTCTACGGCCTTCGTCCTGGAGGAGGTTCCCGAAAACTCCCCCATCCGCAAGGACATCGAAGAAATAAGGCAGGCCGGCGAAAGGGCCGCCGGGCTCACCCGGCAGCTCCTGGCCTTTTCCCGCAAGCAGGTCTTGAAGGCCGAGGTCCTCGATCTTAACGGCGTGATCCGCGGAATGGAGGGAATGCTGAAGAGGCTCCTGGGGGAGGATATTCTCTTTTCCATCAGCCTCGATCCCGATACCGGAGCCATAAAGGCTGACCCGGGCCAGCTGGAGCAGGTGGTGATGAACCTTTGCGTCAACAGCCGGGACGCCATGCCCCAGGGGGGGCATCTCACCATAGCCACCCGCAACGCGGACCTCTCCGACCGCTACGCCGCGGCGCACGTCTCGGTCAACTCCGGCTCCTACGTCATGCTGGAGGTCTCGGACACGGGATGCGGCATGGACGAAAAGACCCGCGCGAAGGTCTTCGAGCCCTTCTTCAGCACCAAGGGCCCGGGCAAGGGAACGGGGCTGGGCCTCTCCACGGTCTATGGCATCGTGAAGCAAAGCGGCGGCAACATCTGGCTCTACAGCGAGCCCGGCCGGGGAACCACCTTCAAGATTTACCTGCCGCGGGTTGAGGGGAAAGCCGCGGCGGCGCCGGCGGTGCGGCAGCAGCAGCCGGCGGAATCCTCCGGGAAGGAAACCATACTGCTGGTGGAGGACGAGGAGGGCGTGCGGAATCTAGTCAAGCGCATCCTGGTGAAGTCGGGCTACGATGTCCTTACGGCCTCGGGCGGGACACAGGCGCTTGCCATGTGCGAGACGAGAAAGGGGCACATCAACCTTCTGCTGACCGACGTCATCATGCCGGAAATGAGCGGCCGGGTGCTCTCCGAAAAGATCCGGGACATTTTCCCGGGCCTTGCGACCCTTTTCATGTCGGGCTACACCGATAACGCCATCGTGCACCAGGGGGTGCTGGACGCGGGGGTCCACTTCATAGCCAAGCCCTTCGGCATGGCGGACCTCACCCGTAAGATCAGGGAAATCCTGGACTCCGCCAAGTCTCCGGAATCCTGAAAGGCGCTTTCGCCATGCCCTCGGAAAAGCCGCGCATAGGCGTTTCCGCCTGTCTTCTGGGCCGCAGCGTCCGTTACGACGGCGGCCACTCCGAAGACGCCTTCATCACCTCCGTGCTCTCCAGCGCCTTCGAGCTTCTGCCGGTCTGCCCGGAGGCGGAATCGGGCCTTCCGGCGCCCCGCGAGCCCATGCGTCTGGAAGGCGACCCGGGCGACCCCAGGCTCATGGCCATCGAAACGCGGCGGGACCTTTCCGCCCGCTTGAAGGCCTTCGCCGCCGCCCGGGTGGAGGGCCTCGCCAAGGAGCATCTTGCGGGCTTCATATTCAAGTCCAAATCCCCATCATGCGGACTGAGGCAGGTCAAGGTCTTCGACGAAAGCGGCCTCTTCCGCCCCGTTGGAGTGGGCATCTTCGCCCGCGCCTTTCTGGAGCGATTTCCGCTCCTTCCCGCCCTGGACGAGATGGGCCTTGCCGACCCCGTCGCCCGCGCCGCCTTCCTGGAAAGGCTTTTCAAAAAAACGGGCTGAGCGGCGCCCGGCCTACCTGCTTCTTCCCCCGAAAAGCGGAATGGGAAGCCCCGTCATGCTTCGGCGGAGGACGTCCAGGGCCGCCGCGGCGAAAACCCCCTTGTTGCGCTCGCGGTCGTAGAAGGGAAAGTGAAAGCGGTGGGCCGTGGAGCCTTCGCCGGAGGCGAAACCTATACAAACGGTGCCCACGGGCTTTTCGGCCGAGCCGCCGGTTGGGCCTGCTATGCCGCTGGTGGAAAGGCCGAAGTCGGCTCCGGCCACACGTCGCGCGCCCTCGGCCATCTCGGCGGCGGTTTCCGTGGAGACCGCGCCGAAGCGGGCGATGGTTTCGGGGGAGACCGAAAGGACGCGGGTCTTGGCCTCGTTGGAGTAGGTCACCGCACCTAAGAGGAAGTAGTCGGAGCTTCCCGGCGCCTGGGTCAGCATGTGGGAAATGAGGCCGCCGGTGCAGCTTTCGGCCACGGCGAGGGTTTTTCCCAAGCTTTTCAGGATGTTTCCAACGACATCCTCCGGATTTTTGCCCTCGCGGGAGAGGACCCACTGGCCAAGGCGCTCCTCCACCAGGGCGGTGGCGCGGTCCATCATCCCGTCCACCGCCTCCGGCGTTTCACCCCGGCCGTAGACCTTGACCCGGATCACCGGAAACGAGGCCTGGAGGCCTATGGTGACGCCGGGGACGAGGGCCGCGATGTCGGCGGTTTTCTCGCCTATGGAGGCCTCCGTGGCGCCGAAAATGGAAAGCGCGCGCAGGCCCACGGCGGGCGCGCCGCCGGCCATTTCACGGAGCGCCGGCAGGACCTTGTCGGCCATCATGCGCCGCATCTCGCGCGGCACGCCGGGAAGGAAGAAGAAGCGGCAGCGGCCGATGGTCAAGGCGAAGCCCGGCGCGGTGCCTATGGGGTTATCCAGGCGAAGGCTTCCCTCGGGAAAAAGCGCCTGCTGGCGGTTCGAGGGCGGCATGGGGCGGCCGGCCATCTGAAACAGGGCCTCGATCCACGCCAGGGCGTCCGGATCCAGCACCTGGGGGACCCCGGCGGCCGTTGCCGCGGCGATGCTCGTGAGATCGTCCGGCGTGGGCCCGAGCCCCCCGGTCACCACCGCCACATCCGCGCGCTCCGCTATCTCCCGCATTGCCGCCACCAGCGCCGCCAGGTCGTCGC
This sequence comes from Deltaproteobacteria bacterium, assembly GCA_021815525.1. Taxonomy (GTDB): domain Bacteria; phylum Desulfobacterota; class Desulfobacteria; order Desulfobacterales; family Desulfatibacillaceae; genus JACRLG01. The sequence continues at coordinate 816 of JAKAGN010000043.1, read as the reverse complement.
CCACGCAGGTGTGCCGCGAAACCGGGACCGAAAGCCCCCAAAGCTCGCTTGCGATGTGGGCCGCGTTGGTGTCCGCCACCGCGCCCAGCAAGACCTCGTTTCCGGTTGATAAAATTTCGGCCGATATGGTTTTCATGTCATCCTTTCCGGTGGCCGCGGCACCCGCGATTCTTCCGCCGTAAGCATTCAGTCTTGCGGGGGAGGGGGAAGGGGACCCTTTTATAAAAGGGGCCCCCTCCCCCGCGCCCCCTCCCCTATCCCTCCTAAAATTTCCAAGTACTTGTGTTTTCGATGGGGAATATCACCCAAGCTTACTACGACGGGCTGGGCCATCGGAAAGGTTCTTCACCCCCCGTGACTGAAGGGTTACCTTCCGCCCGCAGTTGACGGGCGGGGTTTAGGGCCTTATATAAGGAGCGGCGAAAAATTGCCAGAAAGGAACGCACCATGCCAATTTACGAGTTTCGTTGCGAAAAGTGCGACTTAGACTTCGAGTTCCTGGTGATGGGAAGCGACAAGCCGGTCTGCCCCAAGTGCGGCGGGGCGGACGTCCACAAGCTCCTGTCCTCCTGCGGCTTCGTGAGCAAGGGCCAGGGCGGCGGCGTGACCCGCCGGGCCGCGGCCGATACGTCCTGCTCGGGCTGCTCCTCCGGGTCGTGTTCGAGCTGCGGCCACTGATGGCAGGGCTTACGCTTACCATCGGCACGCGGGGAAGCCCATTGGCCCTGTGGCAGGCCCGGCACGTTGCGGCGTTGCTTGCCGCTCGGAACCCCGGGCTTTCCACCACGCTAGCCATCATCAAGACCCAGAGATCGG
>JAKAGN010000042.1 GCA_021815525.1 Deltaproteobacteria bacterium | reverse complement strand
TCACGTACAAACAGTACGCTCCCGTCGCGCGCGCCTCGCGCGCCTTGCCTGACGCCTTTTGTACGAGGCCTTCGGGCGCCGGGCCTGATCTTTTTTTACCAGGAGGTGGGGATGCGTTCGATTGTTGAAAGTCACCACCTATAACTATTCGAATATCAAGGACTTGAAGTTTTTTGGGGGGCGGGGGAGGGGGGAGGGAGACCCTTTTTCAAAAAGGGTCTCCTCCCCCCGCTAGTCCTTCCTCTTTTCCTCAATAAAACGAAAGGATGCGGCATGGACGCCTTGGAGATGGTGGCGCGGCTCATGGAAATCTCGGCGGTCACGGCGCCCAAGAGCCGGGGGCAGAACTTCGTGGCCACGCGGGTGCTCGCGGGAGAGGAAGTGGCGGCGCTCGCCAGGGCGATGGAGGAGTTCGGCCGCCGCAGCGGGAAAAAGGACTTTGACCGGGACTCGCGGGGTGTGGCATCCTGTACCACGGTGGTCCTGATGGGCCTGAAGGACGCGGCGCCCCTTGGTCTCGACTGCGGGGCCTGCGGGTTTCAAACGTGCAAGGAGCTGACGGATGCGGGAAAGACGGACGGGGAGTTTTCGGGCCCCATCTGCGCCTTCCGGCACCTGGATTTCGGAATCGCCCTTGGAAGCGCCGTCAAGACCGCCCAGATGTTGAACGTGGATAACCGCATCATGTACCGGATGGGGGTGGCGGCGCGCCTTGCGGGAATGGTGGACTGGGACTTCGTGATGGGCATTCCCCTGTCGGTTACGGGGAAAAACATCTTCTTCGATCGGTGAGCCGGAAAATGGAAGATAAGGGTGGAGCGAAAAAAAAGGGAGAGCCCGAGGCGGAGGGCAGGGCGCGGATTGGCGTGCGTCCGGGCCCCTTTCAGGATTACGGCGGGGCCTTCCTCCTTCTGTGCGTGCTGGCGGCCCTGTTCCTTGTAGTGGTGGTGCTCAGGCCCTTCATCACCATCTTCATACTGGCCGCGGTGCTGGCGGTGCTGGCCCAGCCCGTGAAGGACCGTCTGGACCGGCTCACGGGCGGGCGCGAGGTGCTGTCCACCTTCTTCACCATTCTTGTCCTCATCCTTTTCGTCATAATCCCCCTCGTGCTCCTTTTCTCGCTCCTGGCGGCCGAGGGCTACCAGGCCTACGCCTGGATCAACCAGAAGGTGCAAAGCGGGGCTCTTTCGGAAAACATCCTAAAAAAGCTCCTTACCTGGCAGCGGGAGTACCTGCCGCGCCTGGACGTGGACGCCATAGGCCGGAACCTCGCGGGCATGGCGGGCAAGATCACCGACGCGGTGATCGGCATCGCCGGCTCGGCGCTCTCGGCCGTGACCAGCGCCCTGTGGCAGTTCGCCCTGCTCCTTTTCGCCCTGTTCTATTTCCTGAAGGACGGCGGCCGGCTCTTGAAGTGGGGGCTCCACCTCCTGCCGCTGCCCTCGAGCCTGGAGCGTGAGATAGTGACCTCCTTCCAGGACGTCAGCCGCTCGGCATTTTTCGGAAGCTTCCTAACCTCCGTGATCCAGGGCGTGCTGGGCGGGATCGGCTTTTTCATCGCCGGGCTTCCGGCCCTGGTCTGGGGCGTGGTCATGGCCTTTTTTTCCATGATCCCCATCGTGGGCACGGCCGTGATCTGGATACCGGCCTCCATTCTCCTCATCCTCGGCAACCGTGTCGGCTCTGGCGTGTTCCTCCTTTGCTGGGGCCTTCTGGTGGTGGCGGGCAGCGACAACTTCCTGCGTCCACTGCTCATGAAGGGCCGCAGCGAGCTTCCCCCCACCCTCATGTTTTTTTCCATCCTGGGCGGGGTGGCGGCCTTCGGGCTCGTGGGGGTCCTTTTGGGGCCTCTTTCAATGGTGATCCTGGTGGCGTTCCTGAAGGCCTACGAGGAGGCGGCCAAGCCCATCTTAGATGAGTTGGACAGGCATTGAACGCCTTGGGATCACGAGGCGGAAGGTGATCGAAGGTTGATGGACTTGTAAAAAGGCCATCATACGGCCGAGCGCGTTTAAGCGCCGGCCGGGGGTAGGGGTGGAACCATCCGAATTTACTTCGGATAGCGGGGGATGGGAATCCCTCCCCCGTCTCGTAACAAGGCGATTTTCGACTTTTTACGAGATTATCAAGGTTGGATCGCAAGGGAGGAGCTTAATGGATAGGCCCTTGGTGGACGATCGGCAAAAGGCCCTGGCCTTTGTTCAGGTTTCCATCCCGTACCGGCGGCTTTCCAAGGAGTTCCTGCCCATCGTTACAAAGCGTCGGGTCAACGTGGAGCTGGGCCTGGACGCCGGGGTGCTGGACGGAACGCCCCTTTCCGACTTCCGGGAAAAGGCGGCGCTTTTCGGAAAGTTGGGCCTAAACGTGACCCTCCACGCGCCCTTTCTGGACCTTTCCCCCGGGGCCCTGGACCCCGCGATCCTGGACGCCACCCGGGAGCGCCTGCGCCAGTTCGCGGGCGTGGCGCGGCTCTTCGATCCCCTGTGCGTGGTCTGCCACACGGGCTGGGACGCCCGTCACCACGGCTTCGCGGAAAAGGAGTGGCTGGCCACGGCCGAGGCCACCTTAAGGAAGCTCACGGAGTCCCTGGCGGAAACCACCAGGGCTTACGTCGCCCTCGAAAACGTGTACGAGCGCACGCCCAGGATACTCATCGAGCTTTCGCGGCGCATCGCCCACAAGCGCCTGGGGTTCTGCCTGGACACGGGCCACGTGAAGGCGTTCTCCGGTACGCCGCTTGTCGAGTGGCTGGCGGCCTTGGGTCCCAAGATCCGCGAGGTCCACATCCACGATAACGGTGGGCAGGACGACGAGCACCTGGCCCCCGGGGAGGGCGTCATAGATTTTGCGCCGCTCTTCGATTTTTTGCGGCAGCGGCCCGGAAAGGTTATACTGACCCTGGAGGCCCACTCGGAAGCCGGTGTCATGGCGGGCCTCGATTACATCGGAAGACATCTGCCGGGCATTTGAACGATAACCAGGCGAAAAAAGGAGCCTTTCATCATGGAAAAGACCTTCCGCGTACCCAACATCTCCTGCGGCCACTGCGTGATGAGCATCAAAAACGAGCTTTCCGATCTTCCCGGCGTCTCGGCGGTCTCGGGCGACCCGGCCACGAAGGAGATCACCGTGACCTGGTCGGAGCCCGCCAGCGAGGAGAAGATTCGGAAGACGCTCGCGGAAATCAATTACCCAGCGGAGTAGCCACGAAGCCGAATGGAATTTGCATCCGTAAACGACGTCAAGGACCGCCTGGAAAAGGCCGGCTACATCTCAAGCGACGTGGCCGCCACCGTGGTTTTCCTGGCCCAGGCCACGAATAAGCCCGTGCTCGTCGAGGGCCCGGCCGGGGTGGGCAAGACCGAGCTGGCCAAAGCCGTGGCCCGCTCGACCGGACGGCGGCTGATACGCCTCCAGTGCTACGAGGGGCTCGACGAGGCCAAGGCCCTCTACGAGTGGGAGTACGCCAAGCAGCTCCTCTACACCCAGATGGTGAAGGAAAAAATCTCCAAGGTCATCGAGGACGCCGCCTCCCTCCCCGAGGCCGTGGACCGCATCGCGGCCCAGGAGGACGCCTTCTTCTCCGAGCGCTTCATCCAGCCCCGGCCGCTCCTGGCGGCCCTCACCTCCGAGGCGCCCGTGGTGCTCCTCGTTGACGAGGTGGACAAGTCCGACCCCGAGTTCGAGGCCTTTCTCCTGGAGGTCCTCTCGGACTTCCAGGTCTCCATCCCCGAGCTTGGCACCAAGAAGGCCGTCCACATCCCCTTCGTGGTTCTCACCTCCAACAACTACCGGGACATGTCGGACGCCCTGAAGCGCCGCTGCCTGCACCTTTACATCGACTACCCCGCAATCGACCTCGAACGCCGCATCGTGCGCCTGAAGCACCCCGGAATCTCGGAGGTCTTGACCGAAAAGCTCGTCACCGCCATCCGGGCCATCCGCGAGCTGGACCTGAAGAAGAAGCCCTGCATCTCCGAGACCCTGGACTGGGCCCAGAGCCTCATAGTTCTCCAGGCCGACGACCTTACGGCGGACCTTATCGCCGAAACCCTGGGGGTAGTCCTGAAATACCGGTCGGATGCCGACAAGGTGCGGGAAAACCTGAAGAAAATCGCGGGCTCGGCCGATCTTAAATGCTGAACATGCTCCTTAGATTCGTGGCGGCCTCCCGGGCCTCGGGCCTTCGGATTTCCACCTCCGAGGTCCTGGACGTATCCGACCAGCTTCGCCTGGTGGACCCCACCGACGAGGCCGCCTTCCGCACGGTGCTAACCGCCAACTTCGCCAAGGGGCTCCACGAGCGCGAGCGCTTCGACCGCCTCTACGAGCTTTTCTTCAAGGAGATGCGCGCCGACATCCGGCCGGACTCGGAAAGCCTCGCCGAAACCATGCGCGAGGCCCTGGATGCGGTCCGGGAGCGCGCGCCCGACGACTCGCTTCTCCAGGCGGCCCTCCAGTTCGTGGAGGGCGACCCAGCGGCCTTCCTCTCGGAGCTTCTCCACCTCGAAACCGACGGAGACCGCCCCGCCATGGCCATGGGCGCGAACCTTGGGCAGCTGGCCCGCCGCCTCAAGGTGATGCTGGCGGTAAAGGACATCAAGGGGCTCCTGGCCCAGTTTCTGGAAGGAAACCGCCGCATTCCCTACGCCGTGCGCCGGGACCTCGCCCGCCACGTGGAGGATCGCCTGGACCTGGCCCAGCGGCTCCTCCTGGAGGAGCCCCGCCCACAGAAGAGCGACCCAGCGGTCCAGGGCTTCTCCTACGAAAAACGCCTCTCCGCCGTGGGAGACAAGCCCTTCGTCTCCCTCTCCCCGGGCGAGGTGGAGGAAATGCGCGCCGTGGTGGACCGGCTGGTGCGCCGCTTGAAGGACACCGTGGCCCGCCGCTACGCCGTCCGCAACCGCGGGATACTGGACGTCAAGAAGACGCTGCGCCGCGCCGCCAAATACCACGGCGTGCCGGTGGAGATCATCCGCCGCAAGCGCCCGCCCCGGCGCGGCAAGATCGTGACCCTCTGCGACGTCTCGGGCTCGGTCTGGAGCGCCGCCCGCTTCATGCTGAACATGCTCTACTCGGTCCAGGAATGCTTCACCCGCGTTCGCTCCTTCATCTTCGTGGCTGGCCTCGCGGAGGTCACCCCCATCTTCGAGGAAAACGAGATCAACGCCGCCATCGAAAAGGTCCTCCGCGAAACGCCCTTGGAGTACGGCGCGCCCACCGACTACGGCGCCACCCTCCGGGCCTTCCGCAAGGACCACATGGATATCTTGAACAAAAAAACCACCGTCATAATAATCGGCGACGGCCGCTCCAACTACTGCAACCCCGAAGGCGGAATACTCTCCGAAATCCGCGACCGCGTGCGCCGCATAATCTGGCTCAACCCCGAGTCCGAACTATTCTGGTACCAGGGCGACAGCGAAATGCGCCTCTACGAACGCCTGGTGAACGAAACCCGCCCCTGCCAGAACTTAAACCAGCTCCTCTCCTTCATCCAGGACCTGGTGCTGTAAGGCTAAAAGCAAAAGCGCCTCCGGCGGCCGGGGAGACTACGTCCCCCCGGACCCCCGATAATCGCTCCGCGCGTGCTGCGCACACGCTCCGCAAGATTATGGAGGGCTCCGCATTCGACCGGTCAACGATTGACGGGCGGAAGAGGGGCGTTCCGGGAAGCGGGTCGCAAGCCCTGGCAGGGTGATAAGACGAAAATGGTTGAATTCCGGGATGTTGCGGCGGTAGCGTTCAAAATATGAACGCTTGTGGGAGAACTTAAGGATTGCTGTGGCGGAGCGTTCATTTTTTGAACGCTTGGGCATCAACCATGTGGTTTCACTGAAATTATCGAATGAACATTTTTCGGAGAACCGATTCCGGATGAACGCGGCCGAATTTCCACGGAAAACCGGGGACGAAATGAAGGAGCGTGCGGCGGAGTTCGCCCGCAGGGTTCACGCCGAACGGCCGGGGCTTTCCGGCTCGCCGTTTTTCCCTGAAGGGCTCTGGGAGGAAATGGCGGAAGCGGAACTTCTCGGTATCGGGATTTCAAAGGAGTTCGGTGGAAGCGGCGGGGGCTCGGAAACCCTCATCGAGGCCGGGCGGGCACTGGTGAATCACGGCCGCTGCCTGGGCCTGGGGCTCACCTTCATGATCCACGGGGCAGTTGCCCGCCACGTGATGGCAAGGCTCGGAAGCGGCGAGCAGAAGGCCCGCTTCCTGCCGCTTTTGGCGGATGGCAGGCTTACGGCATCCATCGCCATGTCCGAGCCCGGCGTGGGGGCGCACCCCAAAACCCTTTCCACCCGCGCCGAAAGGGACGGCAACGGCTGGCGGCTTTCCGGGAAAAAGGCGTATCTCACGAACGGCCCCCTGGCCGGGCTCTTCGTGGTGGTGGCGGTGACGGGAGAGCGCGAGGGAAGGAAGGAGTTCTCGGCATTTTTGGTCCCGCGCGAGAGCCCGGGCCTTGCGGTGGAGGCGCCCAAAAGCCTCGAAATGCTGCGGCCCTCGCCCCACTGCGGCATCGTTCTCGATTCGGTGAGCGTGCCTGCTTCGGCCCTCATCGGCACCCCGGGCGCGGCTTACGAGGAGATCATGAAGCCTTTTCGCGTGGTGGAGGACGTCCTGATGGCGGGCCCGGTCCTGGGCGGCCTGGACGCGCTCATTTCATCGATTTCGCGGAGCCTGGCCGGAAAGGAGCCCGAACCTGCGATCGCGGACGGCATCGGCCGCTTTCTCGTCATGCGCCACGCCCTCTCCGCCGTGGCGGGCGAGGCTGCGCGGCTCCTCGATTCGGGCGGCATGGGGGAGCGCCTTACGGCCCTCACCATAGCCTTCCGGACCCTGGCCCGGCAGACGGCCGAGGCCTTGAACGGTATGTCGCCCGGTCTTGCGGGCGAGGAGGAAATCCTTGCGCGGGACCTCGCGGCAGCGGGCGGCATCGCGGCCAAGGTCACGGCCCTCAAGCAGGCGGCCCTTGGGCGGGCCTTCCTTGCCCGCGCTGTCAGGCCTTGACCCGGCCGAATGTGAAGCCCTCATAAACCTTGCTACGCGTTGCGCAGCAACGCGGAGCCATTATCGGGGGTCCGGGGGGACGTAGTCTCCCCGGCCGCCGGAGGCGCTTTTGCCTTTTTTGCCCTCAGCCGAGGCGGGTGAGGACTTCCGTCACCTGCGAAAGCGCCTCCACGTGGAAGTCGGCGGATAGCCCGGGGTTGCGGTAGGCCACGAAGGGCACGCCGGCGGCGCGGCTCGCCAGCTCGTCCATTTTGGTGTCCCCTATGTAAACCGCTTCTTCGGCTCCTATCTTGAAGATTTCCAGCACCTTTTCGATGGGGTCCGGGAAGGGCTTGGCGCGGGGGACGTCGAGGGCCGTCACCACGCAGTCGAAGAGGTCGGCGAGCTTGTGGTCTTCGAGGACCCGGCCCATGGTGTCGCTGCGGTTGGTGGCCACGGCGGTGCGGTATCCGGGGCGGATCATGGAAAGGAGCGGCCTTAGGGTGGGCTCCATTTTCATGAGGCCTATGAAGCCGTTGTAGCCCAGCTTCTTGCGGAAGGCCTGGGCCCGGTCGTGGTCCCGGGGATCGGGGAAGAGCCGCAGCATGGTCTGGTCGGCGGTTGCCATGTGGGCGAAGGAGAAATCCTCCGCGCTCATGGGCGCTCGGCCCATGTGGGCAAGGATTGCGTTGTAGAACGCCGTGTTGGCCTCGGTGGAATCGAACATCACGCCGTCGCAGTCGAAGACGACGGCCTTGATTTTTATAGCTGTTGTCATAATTCCGTTCCGTTTGACCGGTTCCAGGGTGTGGGTGGCCCCGGCAGATCGTTCCCGGGGTCCGAAGGACAAGAGGTCTTTGATCAGTTCTGTTTCCAATACGTTAGCAAAGGACCTCTTGCGCTACGCGCCCCGGCAACGAGTTGCCGGGGCCACCCAACAGGAGCCAATCGGCGCGGATTTATGAAAACTGCTATATGTATTTCGCGGCCTGCCGCAGGGGGGCTGAAAACGATGAGCCGCAAGGCGCGCGAGGCGCGCGCGAGGGGAGCGTACTTTTCGTACGTGACCGAGCGCAAGACCGAAGCGCAACGCCGCGGATCGCGTTTTCAGCCCCCCTGCGCCCGGCGGCCGTGGTGGGTGGTGAGAACATATCCGAACTTGCGGCTCTTTCCGGGGGCCAGGGTTAGGACGTACTTGACGGTGTCCTTGTCCACCTTTTTATGGGTGACTTCGGGGTCGGTGTCCTTCAAGTCCCAGGAATTCGTGGAGAAGTTCCGGGTGATCTCCACCTTGACGGGCACGTCGCGGGTGTTTGTGACCTCTATCTCGAAGGTGCGGATCTCGTCCCAGCCCACGATGTCGTTGGTGCGGTCGAAGAGGTAGCGGTCTGTCTTGAACTCCATCAGGACCGGTTTCACTATGACGTTGGCCACGGCCCCCAGGCTTAGCTCCGCCTCCTGGTCCACGGGGATGTACTTGAAGGAGGAGGCCCCCTCGTAGGCCAGGTCGCCGGCCTCGCCCGCGGCGCGGAACAGGCGGATGTCGCCGTCCGGGATGGGGGTTTGCCCCAGCTTGTGCTCCTTGTCGTTTCTGAAGCTCAAAAAGCGGATCACCGAGGTCCCGTAGCGTTCCTCCTCGTACTTGTAGAGGTTCACCACAGGGACGTCCGCCGCCTCGAAGCTCGGGAGGAGCTTTCCCCAGCCCGTGGGTATGGTGTCGCGGCCCTCGATGGTGTAGAGGTAGTACTCGCCCAGGCCTTCCTTCTCGATCTCGCGGGGCCGGCTCCACTCCTCGTCCTTTTCCGCGGCGGCCATTGCCCCGGCCATGGCTGCCTTGGCCTGGCGGGCCGGGCGCGGGGCGTATTGCAGCGTTGGCGCGGGCGGAGGCGTTGGCCCCTCGGGCCTTCCGTAGGGGGCTTCGCGCCGGGCGAGATCCATGATCTGGTCCACGAGGGCGATTTTTCCCACGATCAGGCGCACCTTGGCGTTTTCGTAGTCCTCGCCGGAGTTGTTCGCAACCCTTACGAAGCCCGAAAGGTGCATGGTGCGCTCGTCCGGGGAGAGGGTCCCGGTGTAGACGGCCCGCCAGGAAAGGCCGCTCGTGAGGTACGTCAGCTCCATGGGGACGTCGCCCGCCACCTTGCTCTCGATCCTGAACATGCCGGCGTTCCGGACGCGCGGCGGGTAGTCGAGGTCCAGAAGGCCGATGGACTCCGCGAATTTTTTCGGGAACATCTCAAGGCTCGTGGGGTCGATCAGGGTGTTGGCCCAGGAGAACTGGAGGAGGTTTTCGCCCTTTTTGAGGGTGAGGCTCCGGGCCTCGCGCACGTAGGTCAAATCCGCCGGGTTGTAGATGGTTAGCTCCACCGAGTCGCGGTACGGAAGGGTCACGAGGTCCACCTTGGCGAGGGCCCGACCGGCCGTAGCCACGAGAAGGAGCAGGAGCGCCGCAAGGTGAAGGGCGGGGCGCTCCGCGCGGGGAAGCCAGCGGATCATGTCGGAGCCCTCTCTAATCCCTAATATTTCTGCGGTGATAGTGCATGGAAAGCTCCTTCTTGGACCGGGGAGCCAGCCTCACAGTGAACTCCAGGGTTTCGGAGTCCTTTTTGACGTAATCCATGTTGCACTCTTCCATGTCCCACTGGCCCGGGATGTGCTGGATCAGGGTCAGGACAGCCGGCGCGTCCTTGAAGTTTTCCACCTTGGCCGTGATCACCTCGTCGGTGTCGTAGAGCACCACGCCGCCTCCGCTGTTGCGGCGGATGTTGATGCGGTCCTCCTTCATCTTGCGCTGCGTCACCACGATGTCGCGGCTTTGGCCGGTGGTGACCGAAAGGGGCTTTCCGGCCGGCACGAAGTCCGTGGAGTCCTCGCCCACGAAGACCGTGCCGCCCTTGCCGTCGGCCTGAAAGAGGCGGACCTTGCCGGGCTGAAGCGGCGTTCCGCCCAGGGCGGCGCCGGTGTTCTCGGCCCGGTAGCTGACTGGAATCCCCACGTTTCCGCTTTCCTTTTCCGGGTCCCAGGGAAGAAGCGCCGCGTCGAATGTCCAGACCTTCACCACGGGCACGGAGGCCTTTTCAGCGACGAGCCTGCGGACGGTCTCCTCGTGGCCGATGGGGCGCTCGAAGGCCGGGGCCCCCGGGAGCACCACCCGGGCCTTTGCGAAGTCCTCGCCGGAGAAGTTCCGGACCACGAGGAAGGAGGAGAAGTCCATGCCGGTCTCCTTCTCGTTCAAGACACCCTTGTATGCGGCCAGCCCGTCGATGCCGGCCATAAGGTAGGCGATGCGAACGCGGGCCTCGGCCGGAGCGTCGCTCCATACATACCACACCAGGGCGTTTTCGTTGGGCGGATAGGATACGGAGATGAGCCGCACGCTTGCCTTTGGCGAGAGGATTTCGAGCCTTATGGAGTCAGGGTCCACCGCGACGCCGTTCCAGGAGAAGTCCACGTTGTTCTTCCCCTTCTGGAGCGTCAGGACCCGGTCCTCCTGGATGAGGGTGGCGGCCGGATTGTCCATGCGGATCACGCAGCGGCCCCTTTCGGGAAGGGCCGTCATCTTGGTGCGGGCCAAAGCCGGAACCGCCAGGAAAATGGCGGCGAGGAGAAGGGCGGGGGCCGTGATGCTTATTCGTCGCGTCATGCGAGCCTCGCAAGGTAAATAAGAATGCTAACAGGAAGTATTGACTTTGATCCTTCGCAAGACCGCGGCGTTTCCGGGAGGCCGGACCGGAGCTATAGCGCAAGCACCGAGTTTTCCGAGCCGCCCACGGGCGCGGGGACGTAGCGGTCCGCGTTCCAGTCGTTTTCCCACGTCGCCCCGTCGATCAGGTAGCGGTACTGGTACTCCCGGCCGGGCGAAAGCTCCAGCATCACCTTGAATGCGCCGTCACGCCCCTTCTTCATGGGCGTGGCCGTTTTGTCCCAGCCGTTCATCTCGCCCACCAGGTGAACGGCGGAGGCGCCCGGCGCGGCCTCGGCGGGCAGGATGAATGTGACCTTCACGACTCCTTTTTTCTTCATGTACTGCTTGGAGACGCTCATGATTTTCCCCTTTCGCCTGCGTGACGCTGCCGCGCGCCTGAACGGCGCGCCCCAAGTTTCCGATTTGAGTTTGGAAGTTTGGTTTTCGCGGCGATCCCTGATGGAGGTCCCAAAAGCCTGGCTTCAGTGCTGGGTCCCAGGGCTTTCCATGCGGATGGAAAGGTTGATGTCGCCCTTTTTGGGGCCTGATTCCAGCTTGCGCTTGGCCAGCACGATGCCGGTTCCCCAGAACATGACGAAGTGGGAGAAGAACTGGAGCTTGTTGAGGCGTTGGCCCACCTCCACGCCGGCAACATAATCGGCGTCCTTGGCCGGGACGGTGACGTGTATCTTGTTGCCGGTCTGGGCTGTAACCTCCAGCTCGATGGGTTTGCCGGCCTTGGGGCCGGCCTCGGGGGTGATTTCAAGGGAGCAGATTTCGATCTGGTCCTCGCCGGCCGCCTCCTCGGCGGCGGCTTCGGCGGCCAGCTGTATGGCCGAGGGAGCCACCTTGATGCCCGTGACCTCGGTTGCGTCCGGAACGTAGGCCGGGGCCGGGGCCTCGCGGCGGGGAAGGGCCACGTTGACGCCCTTCTTGCGCATGAGATCCTCGAAGAAGACCGCGATGCCCTCGATCTGGTCGTTGTCGAACATCTCGGAGGGGAGCCATTCCCGGTACTGCTCCACGGCGGAGTCCACTGTGGAGATGGCCAGGTGGCACTTCATGATGTTCTTGGCGGCCTGGACCTTGAGCGAGTCGTCCTCGAGAAGCTTGCGGAACTCGGCCAAGGCCCGCTCGAACTGGCGCATCTGCGCCAGCGCAATGGCCCCCTTGAAGGCGTTGGCGGCCTTGTCCTTCTCGTCGCCGCCGGCCGAGAAGAAGCCCTTCACGAGGTCCTGGACGTTGGCGTTGGGCGAGGCCACCTGCTCGGGGCCCAGGGCCTCCTCCAGCTCGGTGGCCTCCCTGTCGACG